>JAEEHY010000186.1 GCA_016281085.1 Lachnospiraceae bacterium | reverse complement strand
TTATGTCAGGTTTACATACAGCCTGCATGTATCAGATTATATCATACCCTTTTATTCCAAAAAAGCATGATTCTGAGACTCTCTTCAAGTTTTATCATAAGAAACAAAAAAGAGACCGGTCATCCGATCCCTTTTCTGACTGTGCATTCAATCCCGGTTTATTTCCTCTCGCATCAAGTCTTTCTGTTTCTATCATCATTCCATCCTCTTCACGCCCTCAGAGAACAATCTCATAGTACAGGTGATCAGTCCGTAAGCTTTTAAATTCGAGCAGGGTAAGGTCATCAAATACTTCTTAACAGGTTTGTGATCTATGTCATGGAACATCCTTAATTCAATCCATACTGTGATATAGTATGCCTGTATGCTTCCGGAAGCCCCAGATCATACGATATGCCCTCCGGCCTGAATGCATACATTCCATACTTTGACCTCACAATATCCAGCGCCTCGGTAAGGCCTATTTCACCTTCGATCCCCTCATTGTCCGCCGTTATGACCATTGCAGCCAGTTCATCATATACCTCAGGAGTAAGAACATACTGTCCGAAAGTAGCGTAGTACTTCTTCTGCTTCTTATTGTTGACAACCCCCAGGTATTCTTCTGCATAATCATCCGTTGGCTTCTCAACCATGCTTTCAACCTTCATCATCGTTTCATCAGTGTTATCCCATTGTCCGTATAGGATTCCGTAATGAACAACTCTCTCGAGTGGTACTTCTTCAACACTGACGAGTGTTTTCCCACATTCCATATATGCATCTATAACCTGCCTTGAACAGCTTATTGCCGCCTTGGTTTCATAGATAAAATCACCCAGCAACAGCAGTACCGGTGCTCCGCCGGCGAACTGCCTTGTCAGGTACACAGCATGACCAAAACCCCTGCGTTCACTCTGGTATACATAGGTAATATGCTGTTTCATCTCTACAATCCTGTCCGCATATTCCTGCCTGTCAAGAGGCAGCTTACTCTTAACCTCATCACTTACAGGTTCAAACAGTCTGTCATAATCCTCCTGCTCATCTTCACCTATAATGAGGCAAACCTCTTCAATTCCCGCATCAAACAGCTCTTCCAGCATAATAAATATGGCAGGCTTAAGCATCCCATCCTTATCAACGACCGGCACGAAGCCCTTCTTCATGATCTTGGTAGCCGGGAATATCCTTGTGCCATATCCGGCAAGCGGAATAACTGCCTTTCTGACCGACTGTCCGGGCTTGAGCGTAAGAGTAAAGGAAGGCATACCCTTCTTCTCCTTAAGGTAATACTGCAACCCTCTGACACTCTCTTCGTCCCTGCAGAGGAACTGCACCGACCCGTCTCCCTGCGAACCCACACCCTTGGCTCCGTAAATATATTTACGTACCTCTTCATCTCTGAGTATCGAATGCAGTACGGGTGCAATAAGTTCAGTACAGGCAGGCATTACCTTTTCATCGAAATTTGCCTGCCACTCATCCATAAGTTCGCCAAGTCCTTTGGCATCTCCCTCTTTCAGAAGCTTTATCGCTTTTTCATTAATCTCCCTGTTATCTATTCCCAGAGCCTCCTGTACCCTCTGCTGCTCTTTACCTTCAGCAAACGGATAACATCTGTTCAGATCGGCAAGGATTTTAATCGTATCCTTTGACGCATTAAGATTGGCTATAACCCATCTAAAGGTTGTACCTACACTTAACTCCTTTGAATCCACTTCGACACCGTCAAATTCCATAAGTACAGGCTTAACGCCGTAGGCACATGCCTGATCCAGCCTTCCGCATCTTGACGGAGTCCTCTGCTCTCCTCTGAAGGCCGCCTGCATCTCACCCTTGGTATTCATACGCAGGTTATATAACTGATTGAAAGCTCTTGCCACCAATACACATATGGCAGCCGAGGAAGACAGACCGCTCTTTATGGGAAGGTCCATCTTCGTAACAGTTATCTTTACACCACCCACTGAATAATTGTCATTTATATAAGACGCCACACCGGCCACATAAGAAAAAAATCCGCCGCGCTTTGCTACCTCCAACAGCTCTGCGTTATCCATCGGACATTCAAGACACTCACCACTGTAAATCGGGAGCTTACTCTCAATAATAAATCTGTCACACTTCTCAACAGTAGCGTATATCCCCTGTTCTATGCCTGTAACGACTGCCTGTCCCACTGCTATCTCCGAATTAACCGTTCTGTACATACCCGCCCAGTCGGAATGTTCTCCAAACAGGCACAAACGCCCGGGTACAAACAAATTAAATTTCTCATGTTTTACTTCAAACATAGTGTTATCTCCCTTTTTAGAATCTTATAATCAGCTTTTTGTTACATCATCCTTTTTGTTCAGACTCTGTGCAGGAAATAGAACGGTTACATTTCTTACACATCCGCCTTCCACAACCCATGCAGATTACAGTACTCATAAGCAGCTACAGGAGCTTCGTTTACCTTAAACACTGCCTCCGGTTTCATTCCCGGTTTAAGATAATGGATCTGGAATCCGTTAGCCGTAACAAGCACGATCCATTCAATATAATGTGCATCCAGGCTTGGATGCTCCACGGAGCCGACTTTCACTGTCACAACATCATCAACCACGGATATTACCGGCACGTGCTTCTCGCCGGCAGCATCCGTTGTATTCGGAATAAGTTCCGTTCCTACACTAAGCGCCTTATCACTTATAACTATCTGGTCATCCAATCTGTAGAACTTCATCTTTTAATCCTCCTTTTCAATATGAATACATTTCTGTAAAGTATTATACCATACTCGGAGCATTTCACTTCATTTTCCTATAATTTCTTTCCGCTTCCGCCTGCATTCAATGATCTTTGATTATTATATGTTCTTATGAATCACTGTGTTTATCCTACACTGCTCAAACCCAACGCTGAGTGCCGTTTTCTGTGAACCTTTATTTATTTCAGCATGTGCCCATACAGGTTTCTTTCCCTGCTGTATGATCTTCTTGCACATCTCATATGCCAGACAGGATGCCAGTCCACGGTGTCTGTATTCTTCGGCGGTTTCAACGCCGATATCCACCTCTTCCGGACTGACCGCACTTGAAAACGCCACCGCAGCAAAATTACCATCTTCCTTGCTTTCGGCCATAAATCCAAATCCGTTCTTAAGAAATGAATCGCAGATCTCCCAGGAAAATGATGGGATAATTCTCCCCTTAATGTCTCCAATATTCTCTGCCGTTATTTCTTCTACAACAAAACCTTCATCAAGTACCGGCATTTCACCCGGCATTCCGCTATGGGCATATTCAATCCTTTTATCAAGCCGGAGAAGCTCTCTGCCTGAATAATGATCCGAAACATATTCCGAATCCGTGATCAGCAGAAATCTTCTGTTCTTATCCGATATCAGGAATTCCAGATAAATCTCTTCAAGAAATCCGGGAGTTATAACTCCCGAAATATATGCAAATCCGCAATAATGCCAGAACAGGACTCCATCCTTCCCATCAGTATATATTTCTCCTTTCTGAACCCCTGTCGCAATTGACATCGGATATATCTGATTAGCGGTACAATTTCCCGCTGCTTCTATATATTCTTTATATAAGCTATTATCAATCTTTTTCAAAAATATCACCTCACCAGCCTCACTGCCTTTATCTCTCCCGTCCCATGCAAGTAATGCATACACATACTGTCAGCATGATACATATACTCTGATTTCAGTCCAAAGTCATCAACAAGCGGAAGCGACCATCTGGAAAAAACATATCTCATATCATTGAGATATACATACCCTCCGTCTGATACCGTGAGCAGTGCTCCGAACCTATGATTAAATTATACCACTGTTTACATCTCTTTTAACAACAATCATGTCCCCCTCAGATCACAATCTCATAATACCGGTAATCGCCGGTATAGGCACTTTCCGTTTCATTCGGCTTTCTTTCATACAGCTTTCCGCTTCCTGACGGATCTTTACAAATCCTGCATACTTACCGCCCCGGTCTATTAGTTCCTCATAAATCCGCATTCTATCTTTACTTCTTCCGTGCTGCTCATCTTCTTTCTCCTTTGTTTTGTTAACACTTTATTCTCATCGTTAACTAACCCTTATCGCAAATTCACCGCCTGTCTTCAAAATGCGAAGACAGACGGTGAATACTGTGACCGATATTTGATTGTTTTATCTGCCGAATAGCTTCTTCCATCCGGGAAGAAACGTCTCATACCTTGTCCCCTGCGACTTTACTATGAGAAGATAGTAATTCATCCATATTGGGATAAACAAGTTCACGCATCCGCTGCACACCATCCCTTCGATCTTCAGTTTGTATGAAAAAGGATAGTTTGCTTTATGATATTTGCCATGCCGTTTCCTTCCGTTTGCTTATCTGTTAACCTACTATCTCGAGCTTATCTGCTTCCCTGTACTTCTTGAAAAACAGCATATATACTATCCCGACAAGTGCGGCGATCGCAAGTAACAATCCCAAAGTGTTTGTATTACCCGTAAATGCCCATCCGAACTGAGTGATCATGAACGCTATCACATAAGCGAAACCGCACTGATACAGAATCGCAAACCACGTCCACTTAGGATTGTTCATCTCACGCTTTATCGCACCGATAGCTGCAAAGCAAGGTGCGCAGAGCAGGTTGAACACCAGGAATGAGAATCCCGTGACACCGGTAAACGCCTGTGCAAGCGCCTGCCATGCCGTAAGATCTCCGCCTCCGTAAAGGATACCCATCGTTCCGACGATGTTTTCTTTGGCAACAAGTCCTGTGATCGATGCAACAGCTGCCTGCCAATTGCCCCATCCGAGCGGAGCGAATATCCAAGCGATGCAGTTACCGATCTTTGCAAGGATCGACATTTCAAGTTCGTCATCCGCCAGCATGCGGAATCCGTCCGCAGTGAATCCGAAGAAGGATGTGAACCATACGACTATGGTTGAAAGCAGGATGATGGTGCCTGCCTTCTTGATAAATGACCAGCCTCTCTCCCACATTGATCTGAGTACGTTGCCAAGTGTCGGCATATGATATGCCGGAAGTTCCATGACGAACGGTGCCGGATCACCTGCGAACATCTTCGTCTTCTTGAGCATGATACCGGAGATAACGATCGCTGCCATACCGATGAAGTATGCCGATGTCGATACCCATGCGGATCCTCCGAATATCGCGCCTGCGATCATTGCGATAAAAGGTACTTTTGCGCCGCAGGGGATAAATGTTGTCGTCATTATCGTCATACGTCTGTCACGCTCATTTTCAATCGTTCTCGAAGCCATGACACCGGGAACACCGCAGCCCACTCCGATAAGCATCGGAATAAATGATTTTCCGGAAAGTCCGAACTTCCTGAACACCCTGTCAAGAACGAACGCTATACGCGCCATATAACCGCACGCCTCAAGGAACGCGAGCATGAGGAAGAGGACAAGCATCTGCGGAACGAATCCGAGTACCGCCCCGACACCGGCTACGATACCATCAAGGATCAGGCCTTTCAACCAGTCGGCCGTCCCCATTGAATCAAGTGCTGACTCAACCAGAGCCGGTATACCCGGTATCCATGTTCCGTAATCGGCGGGATCCGGTTCATCACCTATCTCCTCAAGCGTTTTTTTCGCTTCTTCGTAATCCTCAAGACTTGCCGTCTCCTCGCTGACCTCAAGGGTTTCATCATCTGTTACCGAATATTCGAAATCACCGCTCGGGGCTGCTCCGTTTTCTTCGACGTATGCATCATATCCGTCAACAACAGCCGAAGCATCGGCATAGCTTTCCGAAATCTCACCGTATCCACCGTCCATACCGAACAGATGGAAACCGTCTCCGAAAATGCAATCGTTTGTAAAATCAGTAGCCGGCGTTCCTACTCCGACCATGGCGATCCAATATACCAGGTACATGACGATCGCAAAGATCGGAAGTCCGAGCCATCTGTTTGTAACGACCTTATCTATTTTGTCGGAAGCACTGAGGGCTCCCTCATTCATCTTTTTATAACTGGATTTTATGACTTCAGCGATATAAACATATCGTTCAT
>JAEEHY010000185.1 GCA_016281085.1 Lachnospiraceae bacterium | reverse complement strand
TAACTGCATATACTTTAAACCTTATTAAGCCGTATCTTCATGATCCGTTACGATACAGGAAGCTTGATCGCCGGCTTGTCCCTGTTCGGCTTATAAAGAACGATCTTCTTGCCGATAACCTGTACTATCTGGGAATGTGTTCTTTCAGCTATGATCTCAGCTATTACGTGAGGATCGTCAGCACAGTTTTTAAGAACACCTATCTTTATAAGCTCACGTGCATTAACGGCCTCATCCACTGATGCTATAACTTCCGGAGATACACTTGCCTTACCTATATGTACCACAGGCTCCATGGTAGATGCAAGACTTTTTAAATATGCTCTCTGTTTGCTTGTCATTGTATTCCTCTTTCAACCGATCACTCGTAGAATTCAAAAGCATGTCCGTAAACATATACCGTATCGCCGTCTTTGATCCCGAGTTCACGAAGCTCATCCAGTATTCCGTTATCCTTCATGAAATTCTGGAAGAAGGTGAAACCCTTCTCCGACTCGATATTGGTATATCCAAGCATCTTCTCAATCCTTGGACCTTCTATCCTGTACACATTATCTTTAACATCATATTCAACCGTATACGGCTCATTACCGGAACCCTGTCGTTCAATCCTGTATTCAGACTCAAACACTACCGGATCACTGCTTATTTCATCGAGCATATCACGTACACAGTACAAAAGTTCCTTAATCCCTTCACCGGTAACCGCAGATATTGGGAATACCCTGCAACCCTTTGGCTCAAATTCATTCCGTATGCGCTCCACCGGATCCTCCGCACCCCCGGATAAATATATGGCATCAACCTTATTGGCTGCTATTACCTGCGGACGCGTATCAAGATCACTGTTATAATTCTTTAGTTCTTTATTTATTGCATATATATCTTCAATGGGATCCCTTCCTTCAGTGGAAGCGGCATCTACTATATGTATCAGTATCTTTGTACGTTCTATATGTCTCAGGAAATCATGCCCAAGTCCGACACCTTCGGAAGCTCCTTCAATAAGCCCCGGAATATCGGCTATTACAAAACCTTTGACATCATCAAGATCCACAACTCCCAAATGAGGATTAAGAGTCGTAAAATGATAATTGGCTATCTCCGGCTTTGCATTGGATACTCTTGACAGGAACGTACTTTTCCCAACGTTTGGAAAGCCGACAAGACCGACATCTGCAATAACCTTAAGCTCCATTGCAATATCAAGTTCGATGGCCGGCTGTCCGGGCTGTGCGTATTTGGGGGCCTGCATTCTGGAAGTGGCAAAATGCTGGTTGCCGAGACCTCCTTTTCCGCCCTTTATCAGTGTGATACGTCTGTTATCACCTGACATATCCACTATAACTTTGCCCGATGCATAATCCTTAAGTACGGTACCTGCCGGAACCTTGAGGATTATATCTTTTCCGTTCTTTCCACGACAGTTACGTTTACCGCCGTTCTCTCCGTCTCCGGCCATATATTTTCTGACATGACGATAATCGGTGAGAGTGTTCATGCCTTCGTCTATTTCTACAATAACATCTCCGCCGTTTCCACCGTCACCTCCGTCCGGACCACCATCAGGTACATATTTTTCACGTCTGAAAGAAACATGACCGTCACCGCCTTTTCCTCCCCTGACGTATATTTTGGCTCTGTCAGCAAACATTACAATTTCTCCGTTTTAACTGAAAAAAAGCTCTAAACATAATGTTTAGAGCCTTTAATACTACTGTTCTACAGGATATACAGAAGCCTGTTTCTTATCTCTTCCTTTTCTTTCGAACCTCAGAACACCGTCAACTAATGCAAACAATGTATCATCACCGCCGCGTCCGACATTATTGCCGGGATGGATCTTGGTTCCGCGCTGTCTGTATAATATATTACCCGCCTTAACGAACTGTCCGTCAGCTCTCTTCGCGCCAAGTCTCTTGGATTCGGAATCTCTGCCGTTCTTGGTAGAACCGACTCCTTTCTTATGAGCGAAATATTGAAGGTTCAATTCAAACATGACCGTTACACCTCCTCAATTATCAATTTCAGATTATTTCCGTATTGTTTCTCGATGGATTCCAATCCGAGAACCAGAGAGTCCATAAGCAACTGCCCTTTTTCATCCGGTTCTTCGATGAAATCCCACCGAAGAGATCCGTTATCAACCCCTTTCACCTTACTGCCTGTAAGCTTTTCCAGTGAATTGGCAGTGTTGATAACAAGTATGGATACCGCAGAACAAACGATATCCTTTCCGGCATCTTCAAAACCGGAATGTCCTTTGCACATAAAAGTCTGATATCTGTTATTGTGCTTCAAAACCATTGCCGTGATCATTTAACATACCTACCAAGCTGATTACGCATTGATCTTATCAATCTTAACCTGTGTGTATGCTTGTCTGTGACCATTCTTCTTATGGTATCCGCTCTTCCTCTTGTAACGATAAACAATGACCTTCTTACCGCGTCCGTTAGATACTACGGTAGCTTCAACAGTGGCATTGGCTACATCTGAACCAACCTTAAGCTTATCGTCGCTTACAGCAAGAACATTGTCAAAGGTTACGTTAGCGCCTTCCTCGACACCGAGCTTCTCAACCTTGATCACATCACCTTCGGAAACCTTATACTGCTTTCCTCCTGTTGCTATAATAGCGTACATAGGGCACCTCCTATTCTGATTACTCGCTGGCTTCGGTAGTGCATGACACATTTATGACCCCACCAAGCGGCATACTCACATAGTTTAACATGTCTGATAAGTAATGTCAAACTGTTTTTTATATGGGCGATCAGAACAGAAAATAGCTTTCTTATATTATGTTATTATTTCGCAGATTCCGCTTCCCGCAACTGTTTCTTTCTTGATTGTCCCATTGCTTCCGGCTGCGGCAACCATCTCCATATCATCATCTGACAGGATGAATTTATTGATCCGGCTGTGTGTCTGATCTATTACACCCTGCAGCGTGGGATTTTCGGCAAATCGTTGAAAATCAAATAAATTTCTTAATTTCTCTTCCATAAATACGCTCCTTTTTGGGCATATACTTAACCTGCTATATATTTATACGATTCATATTCGTTTTTGGCAATGATGAATTCTTATAGCAGATCTTTAAGCTTCCCCAATGCTGCTTTGTGCTTAACCTTAGTCATCCCGTAACTTATATTAAGCTTTTCGGATATTTCTGTCAGTGAACAATCATCATAGTAACGCATAATAATGATATCACGCTCATCCTGAGGCAGTTTCTTAAGAGCCATGGCAAGCTCACCGAGTGCTTCCTCGCGCAGATAGCTTTCTTCCACATTATCATTTGATACCATATCTTCCGAAAGCTCATCGGAAGCCCTTGAAGACCTGAAATGATCCGTAAGGGTATTTCGCATTATTGTATAAATCCATGTAGAAACAGCGGCTTTTTCAGGATCATACTTCCCTAAATACTTAAGAGCCTTTATGAATACTTCACTGGTTATATCTTCCGCTTCTTCCCTGTTACCGATACGGTTTAACAGATAGCCGAATATTTTGTCATGATATTCCCTATACAGTTGTTCTTCGTTTATGTAATTCATCTGTTTCTGTCTCCTTGTAAGGGTATCATCACTTCCGCTTCTCTCCATCATCCACACCGCCGGCATCACAGCTTGCTTCATGAAAACGCCTGATAAATTCCGCATCGCAGTTGTTTGCGTGACTCTGCTTAAGCTGAAACATATCACTGACCTTTGCCAGTGCACGGTTCTCTTCCATTAACTGCTTTGCCAGCCAGTCGTCATATTTATTGTCCCTGAGTGTAGTTGCGCTCTTTCGCGCAGTTTCCTTCACTGGAAAGGGTAATTCGGCAGACGGCTTTGCTGCCTGTGGACGTTTTGTATATTCGACAGGCTTAAGTGTCCTGACAGGATTTCCATTTCCCAAACGGGATTTATACCTTCTGACAGTAAAAATAATAAACAGTATGAATATTAACTCAAAAATATAGAAAAACTCCGTCATTTCATCTCCCGGTAAAATTAATATAACTACTCTTAACAGTTACCCATGAATCAATCGTCGTTCATAAGCCGGTCAATTATACCGCCTTTCGGCTGTACATTTTTAACGACCTCACGTCTGGCTCCCGCAGGTGCACCGGGCTGTCTGGCCGGGCCGTGAGCCGGACCGTCAGGCCGGACTGTTTCGGCGATCGCTGTTAACGATCCTGCAAGATTGGCTATATCAGTAGGCACAACAATCTTTGTTGCCTGCCCGTCAGCCATCTTTTCAGCGGTTTCATATGATTTGAGCTGAAGATACTGTAATGAGGGGCGGGCTTCGTTGATAAGCTTGATACCCTCGGCTCTTGCACGCTGAACTGCCAGTAATGCTTCGGCTTCACCTTCGGCCTCTCTGATACGCTGTTCCTTTACGGCCTCGGCACGAAGTATGGCGGCCTGTTTCTCGCCTTCCGCAAGTGTTATGGCTGACTGTTTTTTACCTTCTGCGGTAAGTATTGCTTCACGTTTCTCACGTTCTGCCCTCATCTGCTTCTCCATTGCATCCTGAATGGAACGGGGCGGTTGAATGTTCTTTACTTCTACACGGCTGACCTTTATACCCCATTTATCCGTTGCATCATCAAGAATGGTAGTTATCTGGGCGTTGATATTATCGCGGGATGTAAGCGTCTCATCCAGTGTCATGCTTCCGATGATATTTCTGAGCGTTGTTGCGGAAAGGTTCTCTATAGCTGCAATAGGACGCTCTACACCGTAAGTGAACAGTTCGGCATTAAACACCTGGAAGAATACAACCGAATCGACCATCATTGTAACATTATCCTTTGTTATAACGGGCTGCGGCTCGAAATCGGCAACCTGTTCTTTCAGAGAAACCTTCTTAACAACCCTGTCTATGAAGGGCCACATGAAATTAAGTCCCGCACTCAGTGTCGTCTTATACTTGCCCAGCTCCTCAACTATATATGCACTGGCCTGAGGAACGATACACAGACTTTTAAATAAAATGATGATTAGTAAAAAAATAATAATGATAAAAGCTGTTACTCCCTGCATAACAAAACCCTCCTTTTTTCCTGAGCTTAATCATCTGTACTGTTCTGAATAGTTACAACACATTATACATCAAAAATGAATATAATCATATCTTTTATTGTGTTTTTACGGTGCTTCGATAAATTTTTCATTATGTTCGCTGAGCAGAACATTTTCAACAGAGTTATATGCCGTTTCGTCAATGGCATCATCCAGTCCCGTCAATGCTTTGAAAGGTGAGAATTGAGCCGCACGGTTCTCCATTGACATTCTCGGATGCTTTAAGGACGTATGATGTTCCATATCTATTATCTTCATATACTTATCATTCATGGCTATGCCTTATGTCCTCCGATCTGACTGTTACGTTCACGTGTCATTGCTCCGTCAACGAAATTGCTGCCCTTAAGTACGGCATTTTTACCGAATTTGTTCTTGATATCTATAAGTGCGTGCTGCATATTCTTTTCTTTTTTCAGTCTTTCCTCTTTATTCTTTTCTTTTTCCTTAAGCAGTTCATAATCGGTAAAAAGATCCAGCTGTTCATAGGCTGTGTTATTCTTAACATCCTTTTCATTTATAACGTGGTTGGCGGTTACATATATACGCCTCACAAGAAGTTCGGGATCGATTATGCTGTCGTATAAGGACATAACTGCCTTGAGAATATCCTCAGTTGATGAAGAATATGATTTAAGGTTCACGCTTCCATGAGCATGCTTTGGCACTTGTCTTCCGTAATAATCCGAAGTGACTTCACCCTTATACGCAGAAGCTCTTTTAGGGTCTTTAAGGTTTTCAATATCATAACCTACAGTAAGCACTATCTGGTCTGTCATAAGACTGTTTTCCACCAGGTCAAGAACCAGAAGATCCGTCATTTCCCATACTATAAGTCGGGCTTTTTCAGCAGTATAAGGTTCCTTTAACACCTGACCGTTTCCTACGGAGGATGATTCCGGTTTGTATGCTTTAATGTCCGACATCCGGCATGGTTCGTACCCCCATGCATGATCGATAAGAAGCTCTGCATTTACACCGAAGAGCTTGTAAAGTAGATCCTCGTTGAGATAATCGTTAGCGTTTCCCACAGAGCACAGAGCCAC
>JAEEHY010000184.1 GCA_016281085.1 Lachnospiraceae bacterium | reverse complement strand
TTTAATAACAGTATAAATATCATATGTTATATATAATTACCGCCTTCGGATTTCTGATTTTCCGAAGGCGGTTTTTTATCTCTTAAAAACAGGAATCCATCCCTCACGGAGAAGAATCACAGAGTTGTTTCCGCTTGAGATCATCAGGAGCGGTTTGGTAGGTGATCCTCCGATACGGACATGATCCGGTTGCCATGAGGAGAAATGTGGTTGCCTTTTGGCCGGATGGATGCAGAGATTCACGCAGAATGATGAAAACAGCTGCTGAGCGGTCTCAGCATGAAACAAGCTCTGAAAACGCCAAAATCAAATAATTATATGACGATTTAACATAGATAAACGCACATAAAATGACCATATCCACAAAACCCAGTGTTTACAAGCGTTTCACGGCACGGCATAAAATGTTTCATGAAAACATATGAGTGTAAATGAAATGAAAAAATTTCATCGGTGAAAAAATCCGAAAATGATTCCGCCGGAAAAATTTCTCGGGCAGTCAGCAAACATTAGTTCGGGCAATGAAAATCATGATTAAATATTTTGGAATCTCGAATTTGTGTTCGCGAACATAAATTCGAGACAGAACAGAAATTCGAGCCAATTACTACGTTAATAACATTTAAGCACGATTTAATAAAAGTTAATAAAAAATGGCAGATATTATAACTGCCGGGATTTATTGCCTGAGATTGTGTCCCGGATCAAAGTTTTTGCATCTGTTCATTTGTCATAAGGCTACGGATCACTTATGACGGTTCTCAGTTTTCATGATCTTCTTTACACTACCCTGAACGGCACATACATTTAAAATATGATAACAATTCAGAACAGCCGGGCCGGTGATCCGAAGCCGGTGCATTGGAACTTGTAGTTGATATTTTACAAAAATGTTACAAATTTTCAGAAATATAATGACAAACCACAATATATAGTGTATAATGTCACGTAGCAGTAAAGATATGGCTGCTAAGGGGTCACTGTATCGTAAGGGGAATGCGATACGGTAAGTATTTCGTTTGAAGGATTGCTCTTTTGATAAATAGAAATGGCAGTCTTGTTTAACGACGTACTTAAAGAAGGGAGACACAAATGAATAAGACACTTAAATTATCTATGATCGCAGCCGCCTGCGTTGCATTCACTTTTACACCCGTATCTAAGACATATGCTGAAGAGCTTCTGGTCGATAACACTAACATTTTGATTTCGGATTATAATATAGGAAGAGATGAGGTTGCCTTTTCAGAGGATTTCCTTATTGATACATCCGTAAACAATGATACACTTCTTGACGATGGTAACAGTGATATCGGTAATGCACAACAGGACATACTTTTGGAAAATACTGCATATTATGGAAGCAACGTTGTACTGGCCGATGAACCCGGATATTCAGATGATATTTTACAGACGGATCCGTCAGACAGCCGGCCCGCTCTTATTTCCGATCCTACGGTACATTACAGTTTAACTGATACGGGAGCTTCCGCAGCCGGTGATAAGATAAAGAAACAGACATCATCAGATAATACATCCGCAGCAGCTTCCAAAACGGTAACGGCAAATAAAAACGAAACAGCGATCAGGACACAGTCGGCTGATACATCTGCAACTGCGAAAGTGAACAAGGCTGCATCGACAGTTAAGGCGGACAGCACGGCCGACAACACCGCATCTGTATCTGCTAAACAATCGGGAAGTCAGACGGCTGTTCCTGCAGTAACATCATCACAGACAAGAAACAATACAGGTGTTACTGATAAAATAAACAGGCTGCTCAATGCAGTAAATGAGAAACGAAGGAAGGCAGGAGTAGGTGAATTGTCCCTGAAAGAAGATCTTAACTATGTTGCATCGTTAAGGGCTAGGGAAGCTTCATCAAACTATTCACATACAAGAGCGGGCGGAAAGAACTGGGTGACAATACTTTCGCAGAACAAGGTTAACTACAATTGTGCCGGAGAGAACCTTGCATGTTATATGGACAGTCCCGAGCAGGTTGTATCGGCATGGTCGATGTCACCTTCACATAACAGGTGTATGACTAATGGCGAATACACACATGCCGGTGTTGGAACGGTTACTGTTAACGGATGTACCTATTGGGTATTAACACTTACAGACTGATCAGAGATCAATTAATGATACGGAGGTATATGATGTACAACGAGCAGAAAATATGGATAGGCAAGTCGGGTGATGAAAAGGTATTTATTTATCCTAAGATGGTTAACAGGCATGGTATGATAGCGGGCGCTACCGGAACAGGTAAGACAGTGACGCTTAAGGTCTTGGCCGAGTCGTTCAGCGATCTCGGAGTACCTGTTTTCCTTGCGGATGTTAAGGGCGATCTGGCCGCCATGTGTAAGCCCGGTGTTGAAAGTGAGGATATGAATGCCCGGATCGAACGGTTCGGACTTAATGAGGAAGGCTTTAGATATCAGGCCTATCCAACGAATTTCTGGGATGTATATGCTCAGAACGGACTTCCGCTCCGCACTACGATAACCGAGATGGGCCCGTTGCTCCTTGGAAGAATACTTGGTCTTAACGATACCCAGACAGATATCCTGACAGTAGTATTCAGGATAGCAGATGATATGCTTGAGGAAGATCAGAACATGCTTCTGATAGATACGAAGGATCTTCGTGCAATGCTCCAGTATGTCAGTGAGAATGCAAAGGAACTTAGTTCCAGATACGGCAATATTTCCTCACAGAGTCTCGGAGTAATAATGAGATCTGTAATGGCGCTCGAAGCAGAGGGAGCCGATAAGTTCTTCGGCGAACCTGCACTTGATATAAGGGACTGGCTGACGGTAAGTGCCGAAGGTAAGGGAATGATACAGGTTCTCGATTGCCAGAAGCTCATAAACAATCCCAATATGTATTCTACTTTCCTTCTTTGGATGCTGTCCGAGCTGTTTGAGACACTTCCTGAAGCGGGAGATCTTGAGAAACCGAGGATGGTATTCTTCTTTGATGAAGCACACATGTTATTCGATTCAGCATCGAAGACTTTGATGGACAAGATCGAGCAGGTGGTTAAGCTCATAAGATCCAAGGGTGTGGGGATATTCTTTATCACACAGAGTCCCAAGGATATACCTGACGGTGTACTTGCACAGCTTGGGACCAAGGTACAGCATGCACTTCATGCATACACCCCGTCAGAGCAGAAAGCATGCAGGGCAGCTGCCCAGTCCTTCAGGGAGAACCCCGAATTTGACACATATGAGGTCCTGACCCAGCTGGGAATTGGTGAGGCTCTTGTATCTGTACTTGATGAGGAAGGTATTCCTACCATAGTCAAACAGTGCAGGATACTTCCTCCGCAGAGTAAGATGGGTGCACTTGAGGATGAGGTCAGAAGAGAGAAGATAGACACCTGTTATCTTAATCCGAAATACCGTGATATGGTTGACAGGGATTCGGCATATGAGTTCCTGCAGAGAATGCAGATAGCCAGGGAAGATGAACTTCGTGCCGCAGAGGAGGAGAAACAGAGGCTTAAGGAAGAAGAGGCCGAACGTAAGAAGAGGGAAAAGGAAGAAGAAGCTGAAAGAAAGCAGAAGGAAAAAGAGGAAGCTGCAGCTCAGAGGCAGAAGGAGCGTGAAGAGGCTGCGGCAGCAAAGGCAGCCGAGAGAGAGAAAGCAAGAGAAGAAGCAGCTAAGCTTAAGGCAGAGGAAGCGGAAAAAAGAGCGGCTGAAAAAGCAGAGGCAGCCAAGAAGAATGCAGTTAAGAATGCTGCAAAGAGTGTGGCGAGTTCTACGGCGGGTACTCTCGGACGTGAGGTTGGAAATGCCCTTGGCAAGTCGGTCGGCGGTTCCTTCGGTAAGAAGGTCGGCGGTAATGTCGGTGCTTCACTCGGACGTGGCATAATCGGAACACTGTTTAAACTTAAGTAAGCTAAATATATAATTAAGATAGAACATGAAGTGATTCAAAACAGGCAATTACCTCAGATAAAATGTCATTCTGATTATTGGAATGACATTTTTATTGTAAAATTTTTATAAAAGAGTTGCAAATATACTGGAAATGCTGTAAATTTAGCTTAAACGATTAAGAAAGTTTAAATTAATTTAAGTAAATTGTAACTGTTCTGATCAGGTTAGTACATAAGACAGGAAAGGATGAACAATGCGTTACACTGAAGGATTCTGGGTTACAAGTGAAAGAGCTTCCATTCATTATGCATCGGATGCATATTTTATAGAAGAGATAGAGAACGGCATGCGGGTTGTTGCACCTGTTAAGAAGATAACGAGCAGGGGTGATACACTCAACCTGCCGGTTATCACCATTGATTTTACGGTAGCGGGAAAGAATGTTATATCTGTAAGATCATGGCATTATGAGGCATACGATTCTCGTGAAGCCAGATATTCACTTAATATAAATCCTGTGGAATACAGTGTAAGGATAGATGATGACAAGGCTGTGCTGACGACGGGGGATGTTTCGGTTGTTGTTGACAGAAAGGATTTCTCATACAGTTTTATGTCAGGCGGTGAGGTGATCACAAGATGCGGTTTCAGGAATCTTTCTTATATCATGATGGACAGAAAGAGAGGTTCGATGCTTCCCGGTGATGAGTACATGAGGGAAGAAGGAAACAACCATATGGTGACTGAGTTGTCCATCCGTCCCGGAGAATGTATATACGGTTTCGGTGAACGCTTCACTCCCTTTGTTAAGAACGGACAGACCGTTGAGACATGGAATGAGGACGGTGGAACCGCTTCGCAGATAGCATATAAATCCATTCCTTTCTATGTGTCCAATAAAGGGTACGGAATTTTTGTAGACCATACGGACAATGTTGAGTTCGAGGTTGGTAGTGAGAAGGTGGAATTTGTTGGTATAAGTGTACCCGGTGAGGAACTGAGATACTACTTTATCTACGGCCCGAAGCCGGCAGATATCATGACTGAATATACACAGCTTACAGGCCGTCCCGCCCTGCCTCCGGCATGGTCATTCGGACTGTGGCTGTCCACATCCTTTACCACCAATTACAATGAGGAAACAACAAGTTCTTTTATTCAGGGGATGAGTGACAGGGATATTCCTTTATCAGTATTCCATTTTGACTGTTTCTGGATGAAGGAATTCCATTGGTGTGATTTTGAATGGGATGAAAGGGTATTCCCTGATGTTGAGGGAATGCTTAAGCGATATCATGACAAAGGACTGAAGATATGCTGCTGGATAAATCCGTATATTGCTCAGGGAAACAGGACTTTCCGTGAAGGAGTTGAAGGCGGATACTTTCTCATGCGTGCGGACGGTAAGGGTGTTAAGCAGGTTGATGCATGGCAGTGCGGTATGGCAATTGTCGATTTCACCAATCCCGCAGCGGTTAAGTGGTATACGGACAAGATACGAGGCCTGCTTGCCAAAGGAGTGGACTGCGTGAAGACTGATTTTGCGGAGCGAATACCTGTTGATGTCGTTTACCACAACGGAGCCGATCCGCATTCGATGCACAATTATTATACATTCTTATACAATCAGGCAGTGTTTAACACTATTAAGGAAGTAAAGGGCGAGGGAGAAGCCGTACTGTTTGCCCGTTCCGCAACGGCAGGCGGTCAGCAGTTCCCGGTTCACTGGGGTGGTGACTGCTCCGCAAGTTATGCATCGATGGCAGAGACACTTCGCGGAGGATTGTCGTTTGCGATGTCGGGCTTCTCATTCTGGAGCCATGATATTTCGGGATTTGAATACACCGCTTCACCGGATCTGTATAAGCGGTGGGCGGCATTCGGACTAATGTCCACACACTCAAGGCTTCACGGTTCGGGAAGCTACCGCGTTCCGTGGCTTTTTGATGATGAGAGCAATGATGTTGTAAGGTTTTTTACAAAGCTTAAATGCACGCTTATGCCATACCTGTATTCAATGTCGGTAAAGGCACATAATACCGGTGTCCCTGTTATGCGGCCGATGGTGTTTGAATACATGGATGATCCTGCCTGCTCATATCTTGATATGCAGTACATGCTTGGGGAAGCTCTTTTGGTGGCTCCCGTGTTCAATGAAAAGGGTGTCAGTGATTACTACATTCCCGAGGGGACATGGACGCATCTGCTTACAGATGATAAGCGGGAGGGCGGAAGATTTTACCGTGATACCTATGATTATTTCTCAATGCCGCTGTATGTAAGGCCGAATACCCTGCTTGTCAGAGGAAATACTGATAACAGACCGGATTATGACTATACGAAAGATATAAAGGTTCATATCTACGAGCTTGAGGACGGCGCGGCAGCTTCCTGCGATCTCGTGAATGTAAAGGGAGAATCGGCCAACCGGATATCTGCCGTACGGACCGGAAATGTGATAAAGGTAACAACAGATAAAGAGATACAGGGTGTGGAGTACGTTCTGCATATGTCGGAGCCGGATGTTAAGGTAGAAATGTGATGATAATTAGGTAAATTTTAATAAATTTAATCAGGTAAAGTTAGTCAGGTTAGCCAAAATTAACATTTATGGTAACAGAAAGATATTATAGGTGTTGCCATTAGAAAAAAAATGGTGTAGAATTTTTACGTAATCGTTTAAGTTGAGTAACCGGTAAATATTTAATAGTT
>JAEEHY010000183.1 GCA_016281085.1 Lachnospiraceae bacterium | reverse complement strand
TCAAGTGTCCTTCCGCGCATATAGGCAAGCGGAGCCACTTCTATAAGGCCCTTTTCCATATTTTTCATAAAGCTGTCCGCACCCATGATCTGATACAGCGCATCATACAGCGGCCTCAGATAAGGATCGACCTTGCTCTGAAGATCTCCGGGGAGAAAGCCAAGCTTCTCACCCGCTTCTATGGCAGGTCTTGTCAATATGATCCTCGATACTTCTTCGTTCTTAAATGCCGTTATTGCCATGGCCATTGCAAGATAAGTCTTACCGGTACCGGCGGGTCCGAGCCCGAATACGATCATCTTGCTCTTTATCGCATCAATATATTCCTTCTGCCCGAGCGTCTTGGGTTTGATCGGTTTACCGTTTATGGTGTGGCAGATCAGCTTATCGTCCATTTCCACCATGGCACCGTTCATATTCTCATAGGCAAGGGCAATGCTGTAATCCACCTTCTGTTCATTTATCTCATTTCCTTTACGCGAAAGACTTACCAGCTCTTCAAGGACTGAAGAAGCATTGTCCACAGCACTCTTTGCCCCCATAATCTTAATGTGGCCTTCACGCTCCACTATTGTGACCCTGAAAGTACGCTCGATCTTTTTTACATTCCGGTCAAGCTCACCGAACACATTTCCGGCATGCTCCGCTTCTATTTCAATTATTTTTTCATACAGTTCGTCGGCCAATCATATACCTCCGTTGCTTCCAAAATGCATAGAATAGCGAATTTCATCAGAAATTCGGTATTCGTATTCGACCAGGCTCTGCTGAAAGCAGAGACGTGTCATGCGGAACGCATGATTTCTGAATGCATTTCCTTGTTTGCATTCAGAAAGTCATAACACTGCCAACCATAACGATTCATTTGTGATACGGTTCGTTATTGATTATCCTGTAGCTTCTGTATATCTGCTCAAGAAGGATGACCCTCATAAGCTGATGCGGAAAAGTCATCCTCGAAAAAGACAGATGCACATCCGCACAATTTGTAATTTCCTCAGCCAGCCCCAGTGAACCTCCTATCACAAACTGAATACGGCTTATTCCCTTTATACCTGCGCTGTTTATGGCCCCTGCCAGCTCTTCGGATGTCATTTCACGCCCCTGTATCTCAAGCGTAACTACGTATGCATCCTCTCTTATATACTTCTTAAGACGTTCTCCTTCGTTTTTCTTACATATCCCGCATAGTGTTTCCGACTGTGTTTCCGGTGTTTTTTCATCCTGCACTTCGATTATGTTTAATCTGCAATACCGTGACAGCCTTTTACTGTATTCACTTATCGCTTCCCGAAGATATCCCTCTTTTATTTTTCCGACACACAATATATCGATGTTCATAGCTCTACAATAATTCTTTCGGTATGATAAATACGTATAGAGGCACTTATGTGCCTCTATCGTTATCACTACATATCATATATACAAAGCCTTAATCATGCCTTAAGATACTCATCTATACCCTTTGCCGCAGCCTTGCCTGCTCCCATTGCAAGGATTACCGTAGCCGCACCGGTAACTGCATCACCGCCTGCGAACACACCTTCCTTGCTTGTCCTGCCGAATTCCTCTTCAGCAACTATACATTTGCGTTTATTTACTTCAAGACCCCTGGTGGTTGAAGAAATAAGCGGATTGGGCGAAGTTCCGAGTGCCATGATCACTGTATCAAACTCTGTTTCAAATTCGGACCCCTCAATGGGTATCGGGGATCTTCTTCCCGATTCATCAGGCTCTCCAAGCTCCATCCTTATACACTTCATTCCCTTTACCCAGCCGTTTTCATCAACCAGTATCTCCGTGGGATTTGTAAGCAGGTTGAACTTGATCCCCTCCTCTTTTGCGTGATGGATCTCCTCCTGCCTTGCTGACAGCTCTTTCTCGGAACGCCTGTACACAACAGTAACGTCCGCTCCGAGCCTGAGTGCGGTCCTTGCGGCATCCATAGCAACATTTCCGGCCCCGATGACAGCAACCTTCTTTCCGGGTCTTATCGGTGTATCATACGAATCATCAAAAGCTTTCATAAGGTTGCTTCTTGTAAGATACTCATTTGCAGAGAACACACCGTTTGCCGCTTCACCCGGAATTCCCATGAACTTGGGAAGTCCTGCACCCGAACCGATAAATACCGCGTCAAAGCCCTCTTTCTCCATAAGTTCATCTATTGTTGTCGACTTACCGATGATCACATTGGTCTCAATCTTTACACCGAGAGCCTTAACGTTTTCTATTTCGGGAAAAACAACGTTCTGTTTTGGCAGACGGAACTCGGGAATTCCGTAAACGAGAACTCCGCCGGGCTCATGAAGCGCCTCAAATATCGTTACATCATATCCCATCTTGGCAAGTTCCCCCGCACAGGTCAGTCCTGCCGGTCCGGAACCTATTACCGCAACCTTCTTATCCTTCTTCTCTGTGGGAGCTGTCGGCTTAATACCGTTTTCTCTTGCCCAGTCTGCGACAAAGCGCTCCAGCTTTCCTATGGATACTGCCTCTCCCTTTATACCGCGGATGCACAAGCTCTCGCACTGTTTCTCCTGAGGACATACGCGTCCGCATACTGCCGGCAGTGACGAAGCCTTATTTATTATCCTGATAGCCTCTTCAAATTCACCCGTCTTTACCTTCTCAACAAAGGCAGGTATATCAATTGAAACGGGGCATCCCTGTATACATCTTGCATTATTACAGGTAAGGCATCTTGAAGCTTCACATTTTGCCTCCTCTTCATTATATCCAAGGCACACCTCATCGAAATTATGTGCTCTTACCTTCGGATCCTGTTCTTTTATCG
>JAEEHY010000182.1 GCA_016281085.1 Lachnospiraceae bacterium | reverse complement strand
TGAAGGTTGAGCTTCAGGAGGGATATGAGTTGACTAACGCCTACGGTCAGGAGAATCAGTCATATCCGTTTACAAAGGATGAAAGCGGTAATTATTATATAACCGTTCCCAGAGGCGGCGGAATATTCATTTCAGTTGAAACAGCCCTTAAGCCAGTGGATCCCGATGATCCTGTGGATCCCGATGATCCTGTGGATCCCGATGATCCTGTGGATCCCGATGATCCTGTGGATCCCGGTCAGCCTGTAAATCCGGTTGTAAACGTTGAGGTAGTGGATGATGAATCCTCATCAAATAATTCATCAAACAATAATGGTAATCCCGATTTCTGTGCAACAGTTGCCCAGATGATAGCCAATGCTGCATATGGAGCGAATGTTGAGGTTATGACAATTACCGAAACAGGACTGCACCAGTCGGTAATCGATGCCCTCAGAGCAAGACCCGATGTTTCACTTACGATCACTTTTATGCTTGATGGCGTAATGTACAGAGTAACCATACCTGCCGGTGCTGATCTGAGTCCCCTGTTAGATGCAGCAGGAGGGATTAATTTTGTCAAACTTGCAGCATATTTCAATGCAACTCCGATAATATAAAAGCTCCTCCGGTATATGGAGATGTTTCTTTAAACAGTAACAAAACAGTTATAATAAGATGATAATAGGCAGGCAGAGCCCGATGTGATATCGGGTTCTGCCTGTTTGTTTTATTATAGCCTGTCGACATTCCCGACGTACGCAAATGCGAATAACGAGGCGGATATCTGATTTTTGCTAAGGTTATGGACAAAAAATCGCAAATTTAGTATACTATTTCGGGTGTTTCCACAATGTTTTGTGGAGATATTAACTGCTTTAAGATAAAAGACTAATGTAAGATGTGTAGCGGACGGCTGAAGGAGTGACTTTGAGAGGGTCGTTTGGGAATGGTATTTGACCAGGGAGGATAGGAAATGGCAGACAATAAACCTACAGGACGTAAAAGAAATGTCCTTGACGGAGGTATGGATGTACATAAGAGAGGTGAAGGACTGGGAACAGGGCCTGTCGGGAGCGGCGGAAGACCTGACGGAGGTTCATCGGGAGGCGGTGGCAAGAATCCGTTAAGAAGCAGCGGTGGCCGGATGGGACTTATAATAGTAGTTCTTCTCCTTCTGTTTGGAGGCGGAAAGGGTCTGCTTGGAGGTTCGGGCGATGATATGGGCGGTTATTACGGCGACCAGAGTCAGCAGAGCCAGCAGACAGGAAACAGTCCGGCGACAAATATTGCGGGAAATACCGGAAATACAGCTAATACGCCGGCTGCATCCGAGCCGGAGGTTACACCCTCGCAGAATACACAGGCAGCCGATACGAGTGTGGCTGAGGGTGCAAGGGATAAGTTCACAACGATCAAGGGTGACGGAAGTGATACCGTTACGATCATGGTATATATGTGCGGTACGGATCTTGAGAGTAAGTACGGTATGGGTACCAATGATCTTACCGAGATGACGAAGGCCAATATTTCCGACAATGTCAATCTAATCGTTTATACCGGCGGCTGTTCAAGGTGGAAGAATAACATCGTGGACAACAGAACCAATCAGATATATCGTATCAGGAATGGACAGTTGGAAAGGCTGGAGGCCGATCTTGGTGCTGAGGTCATGACCAAGCCCGCAACACTGACAGGATTTATTAAATACTGTACGAAGAATTATCCTGCCGACAGGAATGATATCATCTTCTGGGATCACGGCGGCGGATCGTTAAGCGGTTACGGATATGATGAGAAGTTCGCATCAAGCGGTTCAATGACTCTGGCAGGGATCAATACGGCTCTTAAGGATGCAGGGGTTAAGTTCGATTTCATCGGATTTGATGCATGCCTTATGGCTACTGTCGAGAATGCGCTCATGCTTGAGCAGTACGGCGATTACCTTATAGGTTCCGAAGAGACGGAGCCGGGTGTCGGCTGGTATTACACTAACTGGCTTACCGCACTGTCCAGGGATACGGGCATGCCAACTGTTGAAATAGGTAAGAGAATAGTAGATGATTTCGTTGATGTGTGCAACCAGAAGTGTCCTGGACAGAAGACTACACTTTCTGTTGTGGATCTTGCCGAGCTTAAGGCAACAGTTCCAACAGAGCTTACCGATTTCGCGAAATCAACCAATGAGCTTATTAAGAATAAGGAATACAAGCAGGTTTCGGACGCCCGTTACAGGACAAGGGAATTCGCCCAGTCCTCCAAGATTGATCAGGTAGACCTTGTTCATCTGTGCAGGAACATGGGAACGACAGAGGGCAGTGACCTGGCTAAGGTTATACAGGGTGCCGTAAAGTACAACAGAACCGCATCCTGCATAAATAATGCATATGGTCTGTCTATCTATTTCCCTTACAAGAAGGCGGGAAATGTCAAGAATGCACTTGCCACATATAAGCAGATAGGTATGGATGATGAGTATTCCAAGTGTATTCAGGAGTTCGCGGGTCTTGAAGTGAGCGGACAGATATCGGCGGGTGGAGCTTCATCTCCCATGCCTTCACTGTTCGGTGCGCTTGCGGGAGGCGGAAGTGCACAGCCTTCATCGGGCGGAAGCTATGATCTTATATCGCAGATGCTCGGAGGTATGCTGTCGGGACAGACAAGTGCCGGTTCATACGGCTTCGACAGCTCCATCATCGATATTTTCGGAGGAAGGTCACTGTCTACAGAGGATACGGCGGAGTACATTTCCGACAATTTCTTTAATGCCGATGATCTTGTATGGATCAAGGATGATGACGGCAACTACGTGATACATCTTTCGGATGATCAGTGGGACCTTATAACCGATGTTGAACTGAATGTGTTCTTTGATGACGGCGAAGGCTATATCGATCTCGGACTTGATAATGTATATACGATAGATGATGACGGCAACCTTCTTGCGGATGACAGCAATACATGGCTGTCGATAGACGGTCAGCCGGTTGCGTTCTATGTGCTTGATACGGTGGAAGAGGACGGGAACACCATAACTACGGGATATGTACCTGCCTTACTCAACGG
>JAEEHY010000181.1 GCA_016281085.1 Lachnospiraceae bacterium | reverse complement strand
CCTTCAGAACGGTTTCTGATCCGGCACTCTTCATGAATCTGTCTTTTTAATGATTCGTCCATTATAAAACCTCCGTAAATAGTAGTAATTGAATAGGGTCACTACTATTATTGCATATAGCGCTACCCAACGGCCGCTTTTGCGGAGCAAAACGGCCGCAATGCGAAGCTTATCGGCCGTAGGCCGTTTCCTTTAATCAAGAATCCTTCATAATGTATCCATGCCATCAGAACAGATGGTAAATATATTTTGAAGGAGGATAATGCATGCTTGATTACAAAGACATCATTATCAAACACTATGCATTGAGTATCTCCGGAGCTGAAATCGCCAGAGAACTTAATGCAAGCAAATCGGGAGTGAATGATTTCCTGAGAGCCTTCGAAGCCTGCGAGGTGCTTAAGTATCCGCTTCCGACCGGCATAACGAATTATGCCATTTATGAGCTGGTGTATGGGAAAGCCCCGGGGAATAATACGAGGAATCCCAACATAGCGTATCCCGATTATCTGGATGTAGCAAACAAGATGAACAGCCGGAAGAACATGACGCTTGTTTATCTCTGGAACTGCTACAAGAAGAAATGTGAGGCTGACGGAGTACGCTACTATCAGTACAGGCAGTTTTGTGAACACTATAATGACTGGTGTGAAGAAAACGCCGAAACGCTGCATTTCAACGCAAACATAGCCGAGAAGATGGAGATTGATTTTGCTGGAAAGACTTTTGAAATGGTCAATCACCTGACTGGCGAGATTTATGTGATCGTTGTGTTTGTAGCAGTATTGCCCTACTCGCAGTACATATATGCAGAGGGCATGATCTCGACCAAGGAGCCGGAATGGATCAAAGTAAATAATAATGCCTTGGATTACTTCGGTGGTGTTCCTGCTGTTGTGGTATGTGATAATTGTAAACAGGCCGTGCTCGCCAATCAGGATTGGATAGCACCGGAACTCAATAAAGATTATGCAGAATGGGCAGAGCATAATCATACGGTGATACTTCCTGCTAAGGTAAAACGCCCTAAGTACAAAAGCTCCGTAGAGAATGCGGTAGGTATACTTGAAAAAGGCCTGTTTCATGATCTCGAAGAGATACCGTATTTCAGTCTTGATGATTTCAACAGGGATCTGTGGAGAAAGCTGGAAGAGCTTAACCATGAGCCGTTCAAGAAGAAGGAACATAACCGCTTTTTCTATTGGGAAGAGGAGAAGCTCGAACTTATGCCACTGCCCTCCATGCAGTATGAGTACATGGAGAGACGCGTGGCAAAGGTATCAAGCGATTATCACGTCCGCTTTGATAATGCTTATTATAGCGTAGATAAAGCATTTGTGCACAAGCAGATTTCAATAAGGGCAACTGACACTAAGGTGCGCATATATTCAAGGCAGGGGGAATTCCTCTGCGAATGGCCTCGTGCAGTGCGTAAAGGACAGTGGTCAACCAATCCTGATCATCTTCCCTCGAACTATCAGGGATTCGGTCAGTGGAACGCTGCATACTTCATTAACAAGGCATCTGTTATCGGTCCATACACAGAAGCGGTCATCCGCAAGATCCTTAAGTCAAGGCAGTATGAAGTGCAGACATATCGGATGTGCCTGGGGATTATCAATTTCAAGGGCAAATATAGGGCTGGAACCCTTGAAGAGTGTTGTAAACAGGCAATTGAGAGAGATCGTGTAACATACACTTTCGTAAAGAACACCATATCTGCGGTAGCAGATGAATGTAATGATCCTGGAAACGGGTTACAGAATAAGCAGAACAAACGTGGTGGGTATGCCATGAGCGCCGAGGCGACCAGTATAGACACCCTTCTTTCCCGCAGCAAGGCTCTTGCTGACACACAGAGGAAGGATGGTGAGAGCTGATGTTGACCGGAAAAGCATTGGTAGAATCCTTAGTTGATGATCTTAACGTGCTGGGTATGCCAAACATGGCAGCTACACTTGAGGGAATGTATTCTTCTCCGGGATTCTTGGAGATGGATCATCTGACACTTATAGCTGAGCTTATTGGTGCAGAATACAGGGATAAGATCAGCAAGCGAGTCAATAACCGCCTAAGATATGCGAAGCTGATCGGATGCCCGGCAGAACTTGAAAAATGCATTGATTCCACACAGAGGGAATATCTTCCCCAGGGAATATCTCAGCTTCTGGCTTCACTGGATTTCATACCGAAAGGATTCAATGTGTGTATCCTTGGAGCTTCAGATGCCGGAAAAACATATCTGGCAAAAGCTATAGGAATAAAGGCTTGCAATGATTACAGGGTAGGATATTTTCACTGTGAAGATCTTCTCGAACAGTATGTTTCGCTGAAGAAAGCTGATTACGCAAAATTCGAGCGTAAGTTTAAAAGCCTTATGAAGCTGGATCTTATTATAATAGATGATTTCCTTCTTCATACGCTTACAGATGAAAGCGAGACCAAGATGCTGTTCTCTATACTTGAGACAAGAACTCAGGATCAGAAAAGCACTATCATCTGCTCACAGCGTAATCCCGAGAGCTGGGCGGCAATGATAATGAACGATGAGATATCAGCAAACGCAATAGTCAAGAGGGTGACAAAACATTACACGATTATGATTAACACGAAGTGATTTTAAGCGATTTGGGGCGGCCGTTTTGCTCCGCACAGCGGCCGTTCTGAAACGCATCTGCGACCGCTAGGCTCCGCAGATTGCAGACAGCGCAGGGCAGCAGGATGCGATAAAGACCTGTATTGATGATATAGGAAAAAGAAAGAAGTTTATTAGACCCGATTCATTTTTTAAGAAAATGATGACATCAAATCATAAGAAGAATTTCGAGTATCCGATCGGGACAGGGATCACGAAAGATCTGACTGTAAATGATGCCTGTGTGGGATGCGGAATGTGTGCAAGGCTCTGCCCTACAGCTAATATAAAGATAGAAAACGGGCGTCCTGTATTCGGCAATAAGTGCCTTAGCTGTGGCGCCTGCATACAGAACTGCCCGCAAAATGCTCTCCATCATAATAAAGAGAAGAGCGGTGCAAGATATCGTAATCCCAATGTCAGTGTGGAAGAGCTTATGCAGATCTAGACCTGCATTACACTGAGATATATGCTCCTGCCTGGACCTTCCACATCCTTGCGTACTTTCCGCCAAGTGCAAGAAGGTCCTCATGGCTTCCTTCCTCAACAATATGTCCGTCTTCGAGCATTATGATCCTGTCAGCTATACGTGTGGTCGAAAGGCGGTGTGATATAAAGATGACTGTCTTATCACCGGTTGCCTTCAGCATCGCATGATTAAGCTGGTATTCCGCTATGGGGTCAAGGGCGCTTGAAGGTTCATCTAAGATCATAAGACCGGCGTCCTTGTAAAATACCCTTGCTATCGCAAGCTTCTGGCTCTCCCCTCCCGACAGGTTTATTCCCTCCTTGGAGAACTCGGTAGTAAGCTCGGTTTCAAGTCCCTTTTTAAGTCTGTCAACCCTGCCCATAAGGCCGCTGTCCGTAAGAGCCTGTTTTACTTTATCTTCATCCGCATGATCTTTTGTATCAAGGATGACATTCTCGGTGACATTTCCCGCAAATATCTGGAAATCCTGGAAGACGGTTCCTATGGTATCCCTGTACTTTTTAACATCATATTCTTTTATGTTCTTGCCGTCGGCATTTATCGCACCGGACCTTACATCATAGAGCCGCATGAGAAGCTTGACAAGAGTGGTCTTGCCGGCGCCGTTATAACCAACAAGAGCAATCTTTTCCCCTGGCCTTATGTGGAGGTTCAGGCCATTTATGAGCATATCCGTATTCTTGCCATAGGCAAAGGAAACATCTTTAAGTTCTATGTCCTTGGCTTCTTTTGAAGGTACCAGATCCCCTTCAGACACAATCTTTGATTCATAATTTAAGAACTGCCTTATACGGCCTATATAAAGGCTCGTTTCACATGCATACGGATAGGATTCGGAGAAGACCCGCATACTCTCCGTCATCCTTCCGAAGGAGTTGAACAATATAACCACGGTGGAATAGGAAAGCCTGTGAAGGACAGCTGCCTGATAAACGAGATAACCTATAAAGAGCACCGTATAGAACATATCGTTGCACAGATAATTCTTCACAAAGCCGAGGATCCACTTCTTAAAGGCATATTTCTTTTCAATCTTATATACTTCATCGTTTGCCTCTTCAAACTCCCTGAAAAGTTCCCCCGAAACATCCGGATTCAGCCTTATCTCTTTGGCGTAATCGCTGAGATAATAGATCCTCTTTATATAGTCACGCTTCCTTGTGTAAGGCATGCCCTCTACCTTTACAAGATAATTCTGCTTATTGTATATATTCTCGAAAATGATGGTAAGGACAAATGATGCAACAGCAAATATCATTGACACCGTATCCTTAATAAGGAAAAATACTCCGGTACAGATAAAGGCCGTGATACCGCCAAGGACATTCTTTACAAAATCAATTACCCTGTCTATCTGCTTGTCTACTTCCGATATTGCCAGTACCTGTCCGTTGTAGAATTCCGGATCATCATAACATTCAAGGTCCATATTCCTGGCTTTTTCATAGAGGAGCATCTTGATCTTTTCTCTTGCCTTGGGCCGCTCCTTTTCAGCCATAAAGTCACCGGCAATGACAGTAAAGACCATGCCGAGGGTTATGGCACCCGCAATGATGAGAATTATTGCCGCAACCTTCTTAAAAGGATATCCGAATTCCGCCGCTTCCAGAACATAACCTATAAGAAGGGTGTGTTCCACAAATATCGACACCTGATTCCTCATGGAATCAATAGCCTGATACAATACAAGAGACGGTGATGCATTAAATATCAGTTTCAGAAGAAAGAGGTTGTTTGAAAAGACCTGTTTGATAGACTGCTTGGTCTTTGCCTGATTCTGATCGTTCACAGGACCACCTCCCCTTCATCCTCAATCGCTAGATAATTCATAGCTTGCTTCTTATACATGGCCGCGTAGCTTCCGTTTGATTTCATAAGCTCGGCATGAGTCCCCTCTTCTATGAGCTTTCCCCTCTCAAGCATAAAGACTTTATCGCAGTCCTTTACGGAAGAGAGCCTGTGGGAGATAAAGAGCATGGTATGGTCCCGGGCTTCCTTAAGGATATTTTTAAAAAGTTCGTACTCGGCTATTGGATCAAGAGCGCTTGATGGTTCGTCAAATATCTTCATGGGAGCGTTCTTAACGAATGTCCTTGCAACCGCTATCTTCTGGCTCTCGCCTCCGGAAAGGACTGCACCCTTTTCATCAAATTCTCTGGTCATCATGGTATCTATGCCCTTGTCAAGGGTCATGACCTTATCATAAACTCCGGCCTTCTTCAGAGCATCAGTGACCAGTGTATTTTCATTGTCATAATTTCTTCCCATAAGGATATTTTCTTTAACAGTCATGCCAAAGAGCATGAAATCCTGGAAGGTTGTTGCAAATATCTCACGATATGCCCTAAGATTATATTCCCTGATATCCCTGCCGTTATAAAGGATAACTCCGGAATCGGGATCATAGAGGCGGAGCATCAGCTTTATTATCGTTGTCTTTCCCGCTCCGTTATGTCCGACAAGTGCCGCAGTCTGATCTTTTTTTATTGTAAAAGACAGATCCTTAATGGTTTCCTTGGAACCATAAGAAAAAGATACATTCTTAAATTCAAGCGAATCAAATTCAGGATCGGGCATTATACCATCCTGATTCTCGGGAAGCCTTTCCTTATATTCAAGAAAATTTCTGAGATTATTTATGAACATACCGTTCTTTAATACCTGCATGACATTCTCAAAGATCCTTATAAGGATCCATGCCATAGCAACCATAAGGCTTGTCATAATGGTCAGTTCCGGCAGGTCTACGCTTCCGGTTACCCTGTTTCTGTAGATAGCGTACAGGAGCACGCCTTCAAAGATGATCGTGAAGGTAAACATGATCCGCAGGAAGCTGTACGAACAGTTGGCAAATGCATATTTTATTGCAACTCTGACATTTTTATCGGTTGCCTCCCTGTATTGCTTTTTGAAAAGCGAAAAGACCTCCGACAGCCTTATTTCCTTGGCTCCGTCCGGCAGATACATCATACGTCCGACGTAGTTAAGAACTTTGTCATTAGGTGCCTGTTCCTGATAGCGCTTGAACTCATATTTGTTCTTAATATTACCAAAGACGAAGTTGCCAAGGAGCGGGGAAATAATGAAGAGCATGGCATAATGATCTATCTCATACATAAGATAAAATACGATCACAGAGGCAACAGCTCCTATGCCCGCACCAAAAGCTCCCCTGATTATGGCTGTTATCTTTTCTTCTGCGCCATCCATTGCCATGGTATAGCGGTTG
>JAEEHY010000180.1 GCA_016281085.1 Lachnospiraceae bacterium | reverse complement strand
TGATGAAGGTCTCAAGATTATACAGATCCCCGCTTTCCTTTGCAAGCCGTATTACAAGCGGCGGATAGACAGTTCCGAACCTTGTATGCTCCCACCTTAAGAGCGCCTCCGCCCCGATGCATTTCCCGGTGTTATCGAACTGTGGCTGATATTTCATCCTAAGCGGACTCTCTATACTGCCCGGCGTTTCGTCTGATGTTGATGCATACAGTGAATCCTGCAGATCCGTCACCAGAAGCTTGGCCAGCCGCCCTACATTTCCTTCATATTCCGTAAGTACCACTTCCTCGGTAGTCTCTTCACTTTTCTTAAGTATACCTACCAGTTCATCCATTGCGGATGAGAATTCATGCATTGCCTTCTTTTCATACAGTATCACAAACGGTGCATAACAGGCTGTCGAAATAATGATGTTAAGTAACTGTACCATTACCCCTCTAACAGAACCCGTGGCCATATACCCGCTCAGAAGCGGCGGCGTTGTCCACAGCACAAACGTGGTTACTTCGGGCATGAATCCGACCTTCGTAAGCAGGAAGGCTGCCGTATAGCACAATGTCGGCGACAGTATAAGAGGAACGATCATCATCGGGTTATATATCACCGGAAAACCGAAAACAAGAAGCTCGGAGACATTAAAAATACAAGGGAAAAACGCCATACGGGTCAGCTTCTTTGTTGAGCTTCTTTTTCCGAAGATCATCATCGCAAGCAGCAGACCGATAAGGCATCCCGTTCCCCCCATTATAACGAAAGTATCTATAAAGCTCTTCGATACGATCTCACCGGGTATGATGGGGGAAAACATATCAACAGAAACCTGATTCAGAACATTGTTCCCGTGGATACCAAACCACCACATAATGCTGACAAGCATTGTAAACAGCAGGCCGCTGAAATAGGATCTGTGCATTCTCATAAAGATGGCATCCATTACCTTCATAAACAGATGCTGCACGCTCTCCACATGGAAAAAGGCTGTTATAAGATAATTGAACAGCGCAAAGCTCAGAACCACACACAGAAACGGTTTTATGACATATAGAGCCGCATTGAAAGCCGAATCCGCTCCATCTACAAATATGCCTCTCCTGCCCTTGAACATCTTCTCGAACTTCTGATACAGAGCAGAACCCGCTATTCCCGACAACAGGGCACTGAATACCCCCTGACCGCTCAGCAGAGTGAGATCAGGCTCTCCCACGAAGAAGCCCACAAGAATAAAGAACCCTGTCAGACAGCTCATAAGACTTCCGAAACGGTATACCAGTCTCTCTCCTTCAACTGTCTGATTCATATAGCTTATGTTAAGGGAAATAGTCATGTAAACAGCAAGAATGCCTACCGTTGTCACCTGTATGAGCAGCAGAAGATTCCTAAGTATCCCGCCCAGAAAGGAATCAAGAAAATCCTGATAAGCCTGCACGGGAAAGCCGTTAAGCAGAACTGTAAAGCTTCCTATAAATAATATCGGGATCACCATGGACAAACCTATTTTCACAGTTCGTCCGATAAAGGATATTTTCTTTAACAAATCAGTTTTCATTGTATTTCACCCGCCTTATTTATTATACCGTCCCAATCCAGTTGTGAAAGCATTATTTCCATTGAACGGATCCTCTCACGATCTGCCTGCCGGAGGCGATATCCCTTAAGGTTGCCGAGGATTTCATCCATAAGGGCGTAATCCATACTCCCTGCTATCTCGGCTATAGTCTGATATGCTTCCTTTAATTCGCTTTCTTTGATCTCAGGCAGATCTCCCTGCGTATCATCAAGCCATGACAGCCGGCTGTCAACGGTACGGTACATATCAAGAAGTCTCTTGGTATTACTGTTTATAACCTCAATGTCTTTTCTGTTCCCTGCATCCTCAAGCTCCTTAGCCAGAGCTGACAGCTGTCCGGCTCCAATGATGCGGGCCGAGCTTTTAAGCGCATGAACCTTAATGGTATAGTTATCTATATCACCGTCATTGAACAGAGCCTCTATCTCATCCGCCTTTGCTCCGGCAGTCTGATGAAATACCGACAGAACGGACATATATCCCTCCACGGAGCCGCAGTTCTTAAGTCCCGACTGTTCGTCTATCTCATCTGTATCCTTTAACCGGTCCATAAACATGTCCGTCTTCGCATCCGTTTGGTTTACATAATTCTCGTCATCTGAACTCTCAACATGCGCTCCGTCACCGCCGTCTGCCGGTTCCTTCTTTTCATCGGGAAGCATATACATAAGCATTCTTTCAAGCTTCTCACCATCCACAGGCTTAGAGAGATAATCCGTGAAGCCGGCCTCAAGGTACATCTCCCTTGCACCGGATACCGCATTGGCTGTAAGAGCCACGGCAGGAGTATCCTTGCTAATACCGGCTCTCCGTATGGCCTTAAGCGTCTCGATCCCATCCATATCAGGCATCATATGATCGATGAAAATAAGATCATATGATGTGTTATCTGCAAGCTTCACAGCCTCCGCTCCGGACAACGCCGTATCTATACGAATGAGCGTCTTCTTAAGAAGGCTCCGGATCACAGTGAGGTTCATCTCGGTGTCGTCCACAACGAGGATCCTTGCCTGCGGAGCATGAAACAGCTCATGATACTCATGATCCTCTCCCTGCTCTCCATTCAGTCCTGACGTTATATCACCGATCCCCTCCCAGCCGGCAACCTCCTGCTCCAGAGTAAATGAGAATACGGATCCTTTCCCGTATTCACTGCGCACCTGTAGTTCACTGCCCATCAGCTCAAGCAGCTGTCTCGTAATGCTCATACCGAGACCTGTTCCTTCTATGGTACGGTTTCTCTTTTCTTCAATTCGCTCATAGGGCGAAAAGAGCTTCGCCATATCCTCTTCCTTCATACCGATACCGGTATCCTCAACGGTAAAGTTAAGAAGGATATGCATGTCATCTGTTTTCTCATACGATATCTTTAAATCCACCTTACCGGATTCAGTATATTTTACGGCATTGGTCAGAAGGTTCATAACACACTGCCGTATCCTTATCTCATCACCTATAAGGAGGCCCGGGGTATCGGGTGCCGCGTTTATATGAAGCTCAAGCCCCTTCTCTGCAGCTCTTGTGCGTATCATATTCGCAAGGTCGTTTATCATGGATGACAGCTCATACTGCACGGGAATAATACTCATCCTGCCTTCTTCGACCTTGGACAGATCCAGAATGTCATTTATAAGCGACAGCAGCGTTCTTCCCGCAGACATTATATTCGCTGCATATTCACGGATATTTTTTTCACCCGATTCACGCAGTATCATCTCATCCATTCCAAGTACCGCATTGATGGGAGTCCTTATCTCATGGGACATACTTGCAAGAAACCTGCTCTTGGCTTCATTCGC
>JAEEHY010000179.1 GCA_016281085.1 Lachnospiraceae bacterium | reverse complement strand
TAATAGTTGACGGGTGCTCAAATGACAGGACTCTTGAGATAGCAAAAGGATACAGTGAGCAGTTCGCCGGGAAGGGGATAGCCTATACTGTCGTATCGGAACCTGATGACGGTATTTATGACGCGATGAATAAGGGTATCAGGATGGCGACCGGTGATATCATCGGTATGATAAATTCGGATGACTGGTATGAACCCTGTGCGGTCAAGGTGGTTACCGATACATTCAAAGAAGAACCCTTTGATATGTTCTATGCGGATCTCAGGATGCACATGCCCGGTGGAGGAAGCTTTATCAAGCATTCAAGGAACAGGAAATATTCGACCTCCAGGGACTGGAATCATCCTACCACCTTTATAACATCTGAGATGTATAAAAGGTTTCAGTACAAAAATGAGACGATACATGATGATTATGACCTGGTACTCAGGATTAAAAGATCAGGGGCGAAGATCGTTGTAAAGAACGAGGTGATCGCTGATTTTACGATGAACGGGACAAGCCATGAGAGGAATTTTTCAAAGGCCGTCGAACGGGTCAGGATCAAATACGGTATCTACAGGGATAACGGTTATTCACCGCTGTATTTCTTTGAGTGCTTTGTTGTGGAGATGGCAAAGCTGATTGTCGGGTGACAGGTATGGAGATTAAAACACTGACATTCTTTTCCAATTATTACAATCATCATCAGAAGGCTCTGTGTGATGAGTGGTATTCATTGCTCGGAGAGGGATTTACATTTGTTGAGACAGAGCCTATCGAAGGCTTTCGTGCGACAATGGGATGGGGTAAGGAAGAGGTACCGCCCTATGTCCTCAGGACATATATGGATGATGAATCTCATCAAAAGGCGCTTGATCTTGCCCTGTCAAGTGATCTTGTTGTGATGGGGACAGCTCCGGAGCTGTATATTGAAGAGAGGCTTAAGCAGAATAAGATAATATTCAGGTATTCGGAACGTCCTCTTAAGGAGGGATTTATCAAATTCTTTATTCCCAGGCTGACGAAGAAGTATCTTCATCTTCATGTGCGAAACAGGAAAAAGAATATTTATATTCTCGGAGCAAGCGCATACACTGCATGGGATTACAGAAAGATGTTCAACAGCTACCCGGGTAAATGTTATAAGTTCGGATACTTTCCGGAGCATAAGGAATATGATGTCGATAAGCTTATGGACAGGAAGCGCATAAACGCCGACCGGAATACGGGCGATGCACAAATGCCCACTATACTGTGGGCGGGGCGTATGATAAGGCTTAAACATCCTGACCTTTTGATAAAAGCGGCGAGAAACCTTAAAAGGAAGGGATATAACTTCAGGCTGACGTTTATAGGTGAAGGTAAAGAAAGAGAAAGGATCCGCATGCTTTCGAAAGTGTACGGATTATCAGACATAACAAAATTCATGGATTTTGTCTCCCCCGAGCAGGCAAGGGAGAAGATGGCCGATGCAAAGATATATGTTATGACCTCCAACTTCCTGGAGGGATGGGGCTCTGTTATATATGAAGCACTGAATGCCGGCTGTGCCGTTGTGGCATCACATGCTCCCGGCGCTACTCCGTGGCTTGTAAAACACGGGAAGACGGGGCTTGTATTTAAAAACGGCAGTGTTTCTTCTCTTGAGGAACAGCTGACAAAGCTCCTGAAGAAGCCGCAGCTGTGCGACTGTTACGGGAAGGCCGCATATGAACAGATGCACAGGCTGTGGAATCCGTCGGTGGCAGCGCGAAATGTTCTTACACTTGCGGATGATCTTACTTCGGGAAGGCCATGCAGTATAAAAGAAGGCCCATGCTCCCCTGCAAGGATTTTGAAAAATGGATGGTATGTGTCGTGAAGATTTTATTTTTAATGGAATATCCCATAGATCTGCCCGGAGGAGGACAGCTTTCAACCTGGACACTGTGTGACGGTCTGGTTGCAGCCGGCCATGAGCCGGTAGTGGCATGCCCGAAGCTGCTTGGCAGGAGAAGGACGGATTTCGATTTTAAGATAGTGGAATACAGATCGGATGAAAACAGGGAGAGGAGTAAGGCGGCCAGGATTGGGAACTTTATATCCAGGATACATTCTTTCCGCCGGATAATCAGGAAGGAGAAGCCGGATATCATTCATGTATCCATGTCGGAATCCCTGATCACATTTGGATTTTTAAGATGCGCAGGACTGTTTAAGGATATTCCCTTTGTTTATACGGACAGGGGATTGGCATACGGGTACAGGAAACATTCCAAGGCCTGTATAAAGGCAACCATGAAGCATGCTGCCGGAATGATCTGTACCACACAGTTCAACAAGGATCTGTGGCTTAAGGAGGGTATAAGCGTCCCGATAACCGTTATACCCAATACAATAAGCCGGGTCTTTGACGGATATGACGATAACAGGCGCGGTGAGATGCGTATTAAGTACGGGATAAAAGAGAATGAATTCGTTATCGGATTTGCCGGGAGGATATCAGAGGAAAAGGATTGGGATTTTGTTCCGGTGCTTGTAAAGGCTCTTAAAGACGGAGAAGTGAATGTCAAGGTGGCATTGGTCATTTCCGTATATGAGGAGCAGGACAGAGAAATAGTCAACAGAGTGAAAAAGGGTATAACCGATTCAATCGGAGAGAGTAATCTCATTTATCTTGAGGATCTGTCCCAGAAGGAGATAGCGGATTATTACTATATGGTTGATGTGTTTGTGATGTCGTCGATGTTTGAGTCCTTCGGTAAAGCTGCGGTCGAAGCCATGAGCAGAAGGTGTTCGGTGGTGTCAACATCCGCAGGCGGTCTTCCGGAGGTTATCGGCAAGGAAGAAAACCTTTATACCAAGGAGACGGTCGATAAGTTCGTAAACCGTATAAAAACCCTGAAGGAAAATAGGAAAGAACTTGAAGAGGACAGGGAGTTCTTCTACAACAGATACAGGAACCTGTATACAACCCAGACGCATGTCATGCGCCATGAGAAACTGTATATGCAGATAATTCAGAACAGAACATGAGGAAGTGCGTACGGAACAGCACATAAATCCGGGAGAGAAATATGGAAGTTCAAACAAACCGGCTTGACCGGGGATTTTATAAATACCAGCAGGAGTTCGAGAATGCGGCACTCAGGGTTCTCAGATCCGGATGGTATATAATGGGAAAAGAACTGTCTCAGTTCGAGGAGCAGTTCGCCGATTATGTCGGAGCAAAATACTGTGTCGGCCTTGGAAACGGACTGGATGCTCTGTGGCTTGCTTTCAGGATACTGGGGATCGGTAAGGGCGATGAGGTTATCGTACAGGGTAACACTTATATCGCGAGCGTTATGGGTATAACCATAAACGGTGCGACACCGGTGTTTGTGGAACCTGATGAGTATTTCAATATAGATCCATCACAGATAGAGGATAAGATTACTGATAAAACGAAGGCGGTCCTGGTTGTCCATCTGTACGGACAGGCTTCACGTATGGACAGGATAGTCGATATCTGTAAGCGCCATAACTTAAGGCTTGTTGAGGACTGCGCCCAGTCCCACGGAAGTGCTTTTAAGGGTAAGGTTACGGGAACGTTCGGAGATATAGGATGCTTTTCTTTCTATCCGTCCAAGAATATAGGTGCCTTCGGTGACGGTGGAGCCATAGTTACCGACAGTGAAGAAATAGCAAAGGAAATGAAGATATACCGTAACTACGGCAGTGAGAAAAGGTATTACAATAAGGTTGTCGGAACCAATTCAAGGCTTGATGAGATACAGGCGGCAATGCTTAAGGTAAGGCTTGAGCATGCAGCGGAGCTGAATGATGAGAAGAAGGCTATCGCGGCCGAATATGACAAGAGGCTTGACAACAGCCTGATAGTGCTTCCGAAGACCGCAGAGGGAGCTGACCACATATATCATCAGTATGTTATCAGATGCAGGGAACGTGAGCGCCTGATAAGCTATCTTAAGGATAAAGGAATTTCAACGATAATACATTATCCCATACCACCTCATCTGGCAGAGGCGTATGAATATCTGGGTCACAAAAAGGGTGATTATCCGATAACGGAACAATATGCGGATGAAGTGTTGAGCATCCCAATGTTCAATGGTATGCTTAAGGAAGAGCAGGATTATGTTATTGATGTGATCAATTCATTCAGGTAGCTTAAGACGGATAATAAGACAGTGCAGATAAACGTGGGGTATTATATGAATATTAAGGATCAGTACAGGATAATCGAATTCGGTGAATACGGTGATGAGAGAGGAAATCTCGTAGTCGCGGAATGCGGAGGCGTTGATGTTCCGTTTACGGTAAGAAGGGTATTCTATATTTACGGGAGCGATGAAACCGTAATAAGAGGGCGTCATGCAAACCGTAAATCTGAATTTGTGTTGATCAATGTTTCGGGTTCGAGCAAGGTTAAGATAGATAACGGTTTCGAAACGGATATAGTTGAACTGAACAGACCGAGGATGGGACTGTATCTTCCGACGATGCTGTGGAAGGATATGTATGATTTTTCTCCCGATTCGGTTTTGCTGGTATTGTGCAGTGAGCACTATGATGGGAATGAATATATAAGGGATTATGATGAGTACCTTAGAATGGTGAGGAGTAAGGATAATGAGTAAGATTTCGATAGTTGTTCCGGTGTACTATAATTCGGACACATTGATGCTGCTGTATGAGGATATGAAAAAGAAGATCCTCAATAAGCTCGGAGATTACGAAATAGTATTTGTGGATGACGGCTCGGGGGACAAT
>JAEEHY010000178.1 GCA_016281085.1 Lachnospiraceae bacterium | reverse complement strand
TTAGACTACTCTTCAACTTCGATTTCCATGCTATCTGTTTCATCATCTATCTCTACGCCCTGGCTCTCTAAGAACCGTCTTGCTGCGTTTTTCAATTCCTCTTTTCTCTGTTCGTCTATCATGCGGGTTTCCTCCTACGCTGATTGAGAACATAAGCATAGCCCTTGATAATATCGTTCTTAAGATACCGCGCTGCTTCGCTGCGCTCCTCATCTGACAGGTTCATGCCGGATGAAATGCTGTCCTTCAAGCCAGACAGGACATTATTGATATCCATTAAACGATCTGACGGGCTTGTATGTGCCTGCGCGTCAAAATATCCGGGAAACATTGACGCAAGCTCTTCATACTTTGAGTCTATGCTTGTACCGGTTCGGCCTATCTTGATAAAATTTTCACTCGACCGGATATAACGTCTGTAGTCCGGTATATCATGCCTGTCGTACTCACTTATCGTGTATGTACCGTCCAATGCCTCACGAATTGCATTATAGTCCGCTTCCGCGCCGGGGTTACGCTCAACCATTCTGTCTACAAGCTCATCCGCAAGCCGTCCAACTTTAGCATCTGCGTCTTTTGACACTCTGATCTTCCAGCTTTCAAGGTCGATACGTATGCCGTTTGATTTATCCATAGCGGAATAGAAGTCAACTATCTTGTCCTTACTATCCGTTATCATTTCCAGGTCATACTGATCTACTATGCCGCGCGCTGTGTCGTACTTAGCACCACGGCCTCCGAATTTTTGTAAGTCGATTTCAAACATCATCCGTGTAGCTCCCCCGCCAAAACTCAAAACTGTTGTTACTGTCCTGCCGCTGCCCCATCCGGGGTATAGGGGCTTCCACAGATTATGCACCGTCCGTTATGCAGCGGGATCTTGCACCGCTTACACTTACGCCACTTCTTATGGAACGCCTCAATATGCACAAGCTCAATCCCGTACTCATAACACTTATCGGGGATATCTCCATACATCACGATCTTTGACGGACTCAACCGCTTCACCATTTCAGCAAAGCCCAGGTCAAACAGCCTTGCGCTTTCCTCATCATCCTGCGTGCCCACGCTGGATACAGCAACGATACTGTCTGTAGGCTCACCGTCAAAGCACCACTCGTAGCTGCTTTCATCCGACCACGAAATAGTAGGTATAACTATGATCCCGTATTCCTGCCAGTAAGCAGCGCACCAGTGTTTTCGATAATGATTCCATATCTGTACTGCTTTAGGAAAATCCGTATATGTTGAAAAGTCCGGCGCACAAACAACCTGAAACTTTCGTAGCATCTCCGCGTATCTGTCCGCGTCCGTCCATATCCGCATGAACTGATAATCGTCAAGGAAAAAATGAACTCCGTGCACGTCGGGATCTTCACAGCCCTTCGCATAGTTGAACCCTATCCAGTTATCAGGCAATATGTGAGCCTTTGCTATAATCGGTATATTGTAAGGACCCGCGCCCTCATATATCCTCTTTTGTAAATTCTCATAGTTGCGTATAATTCTGTAATTCTCACTCATATCAAACCAAATAAAAAGAGCCGTCACGGACAGCTCTGTATGTTCACGACCGGGTACCACGCACGGGGATAGAGGCTAACCCCTTTTATACCCGGTCGTTGAACGCTATGCAATTTTTGACACATACATCATATCATAAAAACACGAGACACGGGGGTACAATTTAAAAATGCCGTCAACCCGCATAAATACACGGCTCAACGGCATTTTTTATGTGTTTTTATTTTATCCAGGTATGCCCGCAATTCTGGCAAACGGCCTTTGTTTTGGTGATGATCTTTGACGCATTCACGTTAAGCCCGGATCTGTTCTTACCTCCGAGCATGATCTTGAACGGAAATGTAAATAACCATATTAACGGTTCAACAAACCATCCCAACGTGCACCAGTATAAACAGCCCTTCGATTTTTTAGGCTGCTGGATAACAACCTTGTTGGTACTCGCGCCCACACTCCCGGACTGTATGACCTGATAAGAGATATTGGTACTCTTACACTTAGGACAGGCGGGACCCGTCTGTGTATGGATCTGAGACAACGGATAACCGCAATTCGGACAGGCCGACGCAAGATCTGAAACGTTCTTACCGCATTCGGGACATTGTATCATTGCCATAATGTTTACCTCCTCTTTTGTTTTCTGCGTGGTTTTGGTTTTATTTTAGCTTATTCAGCAAATAGCTGTAAAGGTGTGATAGCACGGAACGGGTATAATCTTACCGCAAAATAGGGTACAAGCATAATCGTACCGGAAAATAGGAATAGCAGCAGTCAGCAGTGTGTTACGACAGCAACGGCGTGTTCGTCTGTGTAGCTATCGGCCAATAACTCAAAATTGGCGTTACTGTCCCCTGGGGCGCGGGGGCGGGGTATCAGGGGTTATGATAACACCCGCCGCGCTCCCGTGCCTCCCGGCTGCCTCCTCACTGCCTGCCCTTGCTCCACTTCTTACGGCTCCCGTCGTGTCCGTGGTGCTTGATGTAATAGTAACACCGCTTCTTTAATGCTTCCGTTTTGTATCCTTCGCCCATCTCAAACGCTACCTGCTCCCACGTCAGCCCATCAACAAAGCGCAAGGTCACGATCATTCTAAGCTCACTGTCATTGATCCCCGTTACATATCGCATAACCCTGTTACGCTCATGTATGCACTGGATCTGTAACGCCTTAGTGATAGCTTCCAGGTCAACTATCTCTGCTGCTATCTGTTCCGTCTGGCTGTCTGTATTGTTTGGGCTGTGCGGCATACCGGATAACTTAGGCGTTGTTGCTCCTATCTTAGCTCTAAGCTCTTCCAGTCTGCGCTTATTCATCTCTATCTCACGATTAAGATGATACACCTGTGATAGCTCTTGTACTGTCATCCTTATTAACCTCCCTCAACTGCTTCCTGCTGTTGCGCTCCATCTGCCTTAGTATAGCCTCGCGCGCCATCTGCTGTAGTATAGCCTTAGTCCTTCTCTTACTCTTAGTGCACGGCTTCCGGCAGTATTCATACCTGCGGCACTCTAAGCACTTACCCTCTAATAGCCACTGATCCGTTTTACTTCCTGTCATCTTCATCCCTCCAATCCTTTAAGACCTCTAACATTGATATTACATAGTCATACGCCTCTAATACCCTCTCTGTGGGCTGTACTAAGTCGCATATCGCACAATCCCGATCACATATCTTTGCTTCATTCCTATGCACACACTCACGCTCTACCTCCATTAACTTCTTGACCTCTTCTGGACTCATCATAACTACCCTCGACCACAATATATTGTGGTTGCTCCCCTTTCTTGTATTATTCATTTTGGCAAAAATCCCGCAAACCCTTGATTTTACGGCATTCTTGCATTTTACAACTATTCGCGAAAGAGATGTTTCGCGCATAGTTGATTACATACCGCGTGTTTTTATATCCTCTTTCGCTTTTTGGATCTTCGCTTTTAATGCTTCCAGCAACGCTTCCTGTGATCCGTCTTTGCATTCAAGCGACCTGATAACGTCCTCATCCTGTCCGTTCTGTACTATCAGTCTGTGCACTATAACCGGATACGGCTGTCCTTGCCTATGCAATCGCTTGTTAGCCTGCTGATACTCTTCAAGTGCCCACGTAAGCCCGAACCATATAATGTGATGCCCGCCCTGCTGTAAATTAAGGCCGTACCCGCACGACGCGGGCTGCGCAAGCATAATATCAATCTGTCCGGCATTCCAGTCATCCTGATCCTGCGCGTTCTGGTACACTCTCACCCGTAACGACTTAGGTAACGCTTCCAGGATACGCATAACATCATGCCGGAAATAGTAGTACACTATCGCGTGCTGTCCGTTAAGCTGTTCTATCGTTTCAAGCAACGCCTCTATCTTGCATTCGTGGATGATCCGCACAACTCCATCCTCATCATAAACGGCACCGTCGCATAGTTGCAGCAGCTTCCCGGTCAGTGTAGCCGCCGTTGTTGCCGTCACCACTTCGCCATCATCCACCTTAAGCAGCATATCTCTTTCCATAGTGTCATAGGCTTTGCGCGCTTCCTTATCCAGCACCACCGGGATATCCTCATAAATCAGATCCGGCAACTGTAAATAGTCCTCTGACTTCATAGATACGCATATATCGCTTATCTGCGCATATATCTCATCCTCTGCCCCTTCCCTGGGCGCATATGAAAAGATAGTAGTGCGGTTGCGCTTATCCGGTACAAAGTACATTTCACGATACGTGCTGATAGTCCTTCCGAGCCTCTTACCGCCGTCAAGCAGGAAAAGCTGTGCCCATAGATCTGTTAGACCGTGCGGGGACGGTGTACCCGTCAACTCAACCAGACGGTTGATCCGCGGACGCACCGCTTTGAGTGCCTTGAACCTCTTAGCCTGATGATTCTTAAAACTGCTGGATTCATCAAGCACCACCATATCAAACGGCCACTTATGCCCATAGTACTGAACAAGCCACTGCGTGTTTTCCCGATTTATCACATACACGTCAGCAGGCGTGTTAAGCGCGTCTGTTCTCTGCTTCAAGGTACCTATGCACAACTGAACCTTAAGCTGCTTAAGATGATCCCACTTTGCTACTTCCTTGCTCCACGTACCTTCCGCGACCTTCTTAGGCGCGATCACAAGGACCTTGCCAACGCACCACCTCAAATATCTAAGCTCATACACGGCCGTCAGTGTGATAACCGTCTTTCCAAGTCCCATATCAAGGAATAGCCCTATACTGTTGTCTCTTATGATCCTGTCAACGCAATACTGCTGATAAGGATACGGCTCAAATCTCATACTATCTCATCTCCCGTATACATCATCCGTGTAGCATACCAGATAACCCGATCCGCTTTCTCAATGCTGTCCACTGACTCAAACACCGTGAAGCCCATATGCGTAAGAACCGACTGCACGAACCGCTGTCGCGGGCGTTCCTTCTTCCCTGGGGCTTTCAGCTCCGCAAAGAATATGTGACCGCCGGGCAGCAGGATCATTCTGTCAGGCACTCCGGTATAGCCGGGGCTTTCCCATTTCAGGCATAGCCCGCCTATAGCCTTGATACCCTTCCGCAAGTGTTTCTCTATGTCTTTTTCAAGCACCTGTTATCCCTCCGAATTAAATTACGCGCGTAAGCGTGTCCATTCCCACACACGGTGTGCGGGCTTCCTCCTACAATGTCAGTTATATTTTTTCAACTACTGCTATCTTTCACTATTGACCTTTTCCACTGTTTCAGCTCCATACTTCCACGCCTCCATACTCCTCAAAAAATGCCCTCGCGCGCGTACGCGCGTTATAGAGTATGTGTGATTAGGGCGGATAGGGCGTTTAGAGGGTATTATTTCCCCCTATTCTCTCTAATTACTACCCCTCTATAGGAAAAAATTGTTAAATTGTTACAAAATCCCTACAAACCCAGTAAAATCAAGGCTTTCGGCTGTAACAATTACCTTGAAAAATTGTTACAAATTGTTTCAGATTGTTGCAAACCCTGTAACAATTCAAAAATTGTTACACCAATTGTTACAGAAATTGTTACACGCCACAAAGCCAGTATTCACGCGCCTTTCGGGGATTTTTTGCCAAATCCGCAAAAATAATTGTTACAAGAATTGTTACAGCCTTTTAAAGCCTCTCTGCGACCCATACGGCCGACCGAAACGGGATACCGCTTGCATCCTTCGCCAGCCTGTGAGTGACGCTAAAATATTATTTATCTCTCTGCTGTCTCTGTTCCCCGCACATAAATCTCTTATATTTCCGTTAAACAATTCGCACCATATTTCAGCAGCACATATCGTTTCACGCTCTACAAGCTGGTATTCACCCTGCACATTTGCGTTCCAATAATCCCTTCTACGGTCAAGCGGCCAGTCAAACCAGTCTGACGGGACGGGCTTATTGATAAAATCTATTATCAGTCCTTCACGCGGGGACGCTTCCCTGTGTCCTTCCTGGATCTTCTTTGCCTCTTCCTCGATCTCCCCGGATAAAAACAACGGCTCACCACACTGCCAGTACACCTTAGCCTCTGCCCACAACTGATCTATCTTGTCGTTGGTAAGCTCCCACGCCTTATAAGGATGATCTGCCATCCCTACGTCCACCGGCCAGAACCTACGGTTTCCGGTCGTATCCTGTAAGAAGTCCATCTGATTACAGGTCCCGAAAAAGACACAAGACCGGGGCTGTTCCTTCATATTCCTGCCATAAGCGGCACGGTATCTGTCAGCTCTTAAGCTCAAAAACTGCTTAATGCGTGCTACGTCCGTGCGCCTGAATGCGTCAAGCTCTGCTACTTCTACAAGCCATACCGCCGGTAAAAGCTCTGCGGCTTCCTTCCCTTCAAACGTCCTGATAGAATCATTGAACCATCCGCGGCTCATACGATCTAACAAAGTACTCTTACCTATGCCCTGCGGACCGCACAGGATAAGCATTGTATCAAACTTGCATCCGGGTGTCATAGCCCTTGCGATAGCTGCCGTAAAAATTTTACGGCATACTGCGCGGGTGTACGGCATATCCTTCGCTCCAAGATAATCAACAAACAAGGTATCAAGCCGCTGTACTCCGTCCCACGTCAGACTGTTGATGTAATCCTTCACCGGATTAAATGCGTGCCGTGTAGCGTGTATGTCCAGTGCCGCGTCAATGTTTCCCCTGCCTGTGATTGCGTAATACTTTTCAAAGAACCAGTACAGTCCGCTGTTATCTGTATCAGACCATAAGCGTCCGGGGCGGCTGTCCTCACTCGTATCCCAAGGCAGCCTGTCCAGAACTTCACCGCGGCCTGCGAACTGATTAAGCGCGAACTTACCTTTTACCATAGGATCATTGTCAAGGATAATCATAATGTTATTGATAGTCGGCTTTACTGCACCTTTGCCATCAACCGCAAGAGAAGCAAGCCAGGCTGTATCTTCCTCTTCCGGCGTGGTTGTAGGTGGCGTGTTCACGATATCCTCAAAATCTTTCTTAGCCTGTTCCCTGCGCTCCGTGACCGCACGTACTGCTGTCTGCGGATCATTGATAGCGAACTCGCACATAGCCTTATAAGAAGGTAAGCGGTTGTTGGGAGTGTCCGGCTTAACCCCGTCATCCTTATCACCGAACTTATGCAAACGCACAAGATCAAATGCGTTAACCAGCTTGTTTGAACAAGGATCTGTGGCGTGATGTGAGTAAAGGAACTTGCCATCTTGATATATAACCGCTCCACCGGCTGTAGATCCGTTAAGATAGGTGTATCTGTTTTCATCATTATCGACGGGCGCGTATATACCCGGTAAGAACTTCTCCATTGCCGTAAGCACGTTGTATTCCCGACAGAATATCCCGACCACACCGGGCTTCTCTTCTGGATCACCCTGCTTGACTGCAAGTTTCTGATAAGATATCGTTCCGGGAACTTGCGGCCATTCGTCAAAGTTTCTCCAGTCCGTGTAGGTATTCAGGATCCCGTCGGCACTCGCAAACGGCGCGTCCTTCGTCTTATACACGTACTGCCCGTCCACGCTGCACGACGGCCAGTACATAAGCCTATGCGCTTCAAACGTGGTAGGATCTGCCATCTGGATACCTATACTCTTTGCCAGATATCTCGCGATAGGCTCATATTCGTCTGCGGTTGCTGTACGATCAAGCGGGATAAGCACGCGCAAACGCGGACCTGTCTCTACGTGCTTACGTGTGCTGTAGACACAATAACTGCATCCGAGTCCGTCAACGGCTGTAAGAACTCCGTCGGTACCGTAAGCAGGGATGTTATCAAGATCCAGTGTAACAACGTCCCTGCCCGTCACTGCGCCCGCCTTACGGCGTTTTCCTGCAAGTGTACCTGCAACGAACCCGCCCACGTCCTTAAGCTCATCCTGCTGTGATTTGGGCAGTTTGTAATAATCTTCGATTGTCTCTGTTCCTCTGTTGGGATTTTTGAGCCGATCATACAGCTCTGATACGGTTAGTGCCTGGCCTTGCCAGTCGATAGCTTTTCGGCTTGCGCCGACTGATATTTGTATTGGTCTGTCGTATTTTAAAGTCATAGAATGATCCCCCATGCGTGATTATGGTTTTATTCTAAGTCTAAAGTTTTAGACTGTCAAGGGTTTAAAAAATTAGACGCAAAGGGTCAAAGCGTCAATACTCCTCTGATATACAGCTATATCTTTCTTAAGCATATTCAGGAATATCTGTCTTGCCAGCAAACCGTTTGGCTCTTTCAGGTATACTCCATAATGGTCTGCGCCTGCGTATGATACCGGAAACTCAACCTTCATATCATCCTTCGTTTCCAGCTCCCACGCTGTCATTTCCCCTGTCTTTATGTCCAGTCTGTACCCGTAAAGTATCATCATTACTCTCCTCTCTTACCTTCCATCCAAGAATAGTTTTCTTCGCTGCAACCTTTTCGCACTTATCTGTATAATTCAGGATCACCCTTCCTGTAAAAAACTTAAGGTATAGTGAAGTATAGCCAAGTCTTACTCCGCACTTAACACATATTTCTGGTGCGCCCTTCGGATAGATCTTCTTGCATTCCTTACATCTCTGTACTATTCGATATCCCTTCGTCATCCGTGTAGCCCTCCTCACATATCCCTTTTAGGAAAATACAGAATAACATCACCGTTCTTTAACCATATGGTTATTCCCTGACCTTCCACGTTCAATAGCGGCCGGTAGTCAGATACCTTTGCTTTGGGATGCCTTTTTCGGAAAAGGTTGAATATCTCTTCGTTTGTTAACCTATTCTCTTTCACTGTCTTATCTTCGCATTGTCTATACAAATCGGTCCTCTCCTCTCCACACCACAGATTTGTGCCATCTTCGGTTTCAATCGTTACAACACCGTCTCTAAACCGGTATCCCTTAACGATTTTGCCTTTTACCCATTCGCCGTTATAGAAAATTTCTGCCTTTTCGCCTACTGCATAGGGAAATTTATCTCTCATGGTATCCTCCTTATCATCACCTCATGCGAAAGCCATTTGCCCGCTTGACTGGATATAATAAATAGGGTTAAGCTGCCTCTCACCTACTTTAAGATATCCGCAATTTGCCTCTACCAACCTTTGAGCCATAATAGGCACAACACTATTCCCGATCCTTGCGACCTGTTCCTTTGTGGGATACGGCTTAAAGTGTATGTCCCTGTCAATCACATAATCTTTAGGGAAGCCCTGCGCAAGTTTAAGCTCCTGCGGCGTAAGCATCCTTAAGAAGATATCCAAAATCACGTACTCATTGCCCAGGACCGTAATAAGCGCAAACCGGTCTTTTGTAACTACTGTGTGAAGCGGATCTGATAGGCTCTGCCCTATGCCGCAACCGTAATACTCCATTATGAACTGTGATACCCACGTACATTTTTTAGCTGTCTCTTCATCCACGCCTGCGGCCTTAAGCTCTTCCCAGTTTGCCATAAGCACATTGATCTGTCCGAAATGTCCGGGGCTTGTTGTAATAGTGTGTAACGGCTCTACAATACTCTGTCCGGTACCTGACTTATAAAACTTTGATATGAAAGCAGCTACAAGCGCATAACGGTTACTTGTGTCTATGGTCATAACCGGCTCTTCTATGCTCTGTCCCCGTACTTCATTTTTTGCCGTTTCCGAATGATACTGTATGATATATGGTGTGATATGATCCTGTCTGACTCTTATCAAATACGGATCTTCCGCATTCAGCACAAACTTATCAAGGCCGCGCGCTATTCTGTTCATGGTCTTTTCTGCAAGGGGCTTCTTGCGTCCGAATATTGACCTGCCCAAGTTATTGAAGTCAAGCACGGATGATACCGGAACCCATTTCTTAAGTCCGTCGTTCCCCGCCCTGCTGTGTGTAGCTCCCGGCCACATAATAGGCAGCCCGTCGCGCCTGAATATCGCATACCATCTCTTACGTGTTGTAGGCGCACCATAATCAGCAGCTACAAGCTCTTTACATTGAAAGTCATAGCCTATGTCCTTCATAGCTGTAATGAACTCTCTGTAATCCTGCCCTTCCTTCTCTTTGATAGGGTGTCCTGCTTCATCAAGCGGACCCCATTTCTGTATTTCCTCTACGTTCTCCATAATGATAACGTCCGGCAATATAGTCTTTGCGTGCTTATATACCGCCCAGGGAAGTATCCTCAGTCCCTTCTCACGCGGCTGTCCACCCTTCGCTTTGCTGTGACTAGTACAATCCGGGCTTGCCCACATAAGCGCAACCCTGCGGCCGTCTACTATCTTTTCCAGATCCACCTTAAATATATCTTCTGTCAAGTGTATGGTTTGAGGGTGATTCACCATATGCATCCTGATAGCCTCTGGATCATGGTTGATAGCAATATCAACCTTACGTCCAAGTGCCATTTCTATTCCGACTGACGCTCCACCACCACCGGCAAAACAATCAATTATCAATCCCTGTCTATTCATCCTTCCCACTCCATAACGGCTTTAATAGCCCTGTATTCAAGCATCATAATCTTATCGTACTTATGATGATCTCCCGTAACTTTGGTATATAGCTTACTATCCTCTATACCCTTCCGGTAACACGCCTCCATAAACTCTATGCTCTCAAAATCGTCTTTATCGGGCAGCTCTCCGTAATCATCTAAGTTATGCTCAAACATTCCCGGCATCAACTCTTTGACCGCCTCATAACTATCCGGGTGACTACTCTGCGTATTTATGAGATTTGCCATAATATCTATAAAGCACAGTTTGTCCTGGTACGTGTAGCTTTTAGCCGTTCCCTCCGTATATTCACTGAATACCGCTTTAATCTGATCCTCAAAATCATCTGGAACATTATCAATATCCACCGCATAATTACGCGGAAATTTAATTATCATCTTTGTTTTCCTCCCCATACCATGATGTATAAACCCTGTTCATTCTCATCTTAAGCGTTTCTATCCTGTCGCTCTGCCGGACTACTCCAAGCCTTACAAGATCCCCTTTGTCAAAGCTCTTCATCCGCGGTTCACGGTCCTTATTGAAATACACGCATCTAACCCAGTGCGGGTATACTTCCGCTATCGTGTATTCAACCCAGTGATTAGAATGGTCAAACTGCTTAAACCTCTTCCCTATCAGTTTGTCTTTCATCATTGTCAGATTTTTCATTGTCGTGTCGCTCCTTCCATCTTTTATGCTCCCGTTCATCATAGTAGTCTGCTATCGCACAGCACAAAAAGCACCCTATAACAAATATGCCTATAAACCATACCCATTCAATTAGTATCGCTATGAATTGAAGTATCGTTTTTCCCATATCCCGTTACCTCTGCTATGAAATCAAGTATTTCCTTCTGGCACTGCGCGTATCCATTCATCCAGGCGCACAGCTCTTTAGTGCTGTATCCTTCCGGCGGGACTACGGTATGCCATTCTAACCACTTAATCAGCTCTACCATTAAACAGATCCTCCAACTTATTCATTGGGCAGCTCTTACATATCGCATCTGTTAAGGTCATACCTTCTTTATCCTCATCATACTCAAACGGCCACCTGCAATAATTGTCGCACATCTCACCCGCCAGCTTTTCAAACGCCTCCCGTGTAGCTCTCTTTGTTTTCATCCTTCTCATCTCTTTAATTCCTCTTCTTCAAACGCCCACGTTTTACCATAATCACAATATCTAAAACCAATCATTTCATAATCATTTTTATTACACGCAATGCCTCTACCCGTAATTTTGTAAGACCCATTAGGAATACGACATATTTTAGCGTTTTTCTCGCATTTCCCGTTTTCGTATCCAAATATATATTGGACATTATTTAATCTATAGAGCAAATTGATATGGTCTGATAAGTCAGGATCTAATTCTATGTGTTTCTCTTCATATAAACGAAACATTGCATTTTGAAGAGCTGCGGACATTGAAAAATTATATGGTGATCTATATAGTTTTTCATCCATACCCATAAATTCTGATATTATCTGTATGACGCTATTTTTACTATTTGAAGTATAATCTTCACAAAGTAAATCAATCATACTCGGAAAATATCTATCAAATTTTGCTTGTATTAGAACATATATTGTCGAATAATTAAGCCCTGTTTCTTCGTGCATCTGACGCATAAATATATCAGTGCTTGTTTCTCCGACCCCCTCATTTTTAACTGTTTTTAGTATACTGATAAGCGGACAGCCCTTACATATTGCATCAATGTTTTCTCCATCCTTTTTATATTTGCAAAAATTATTACATAACATATCAGCATATTCGCTGATCCTTCTATTTACTATACTTTTATTCATCTTGCGTCACAGCTCCTTTTCTCTATACCGTCAGCAGGAATGCTTACCGGCTTATTTTTGTAGTACTCCATAACCTCTGCTACCGTGATATGAGACAACGCCTCGAACTTACTAATATTCATTTTTTCGGCATACTTCTCTACATATTCCCTAAATTCAGGGCAAGTCTGATACGCCCTCTCCACTTCATCTATTGTGTGTTTCATCCGCTGAACCTCCGTAATTTTTGATAGGCTTTCCAGATATAGGCTGCATGATAATCCATAAGAACTTCCGGGCACGGCTGTGTCAGTACTACGTCCACCTCTAAGGCGTGATCTGTCTGGATAAGAACATCCTGCTTCCGCTTGTATCCGTCCTCTACACTTATGATGATCCTGTTTTGCCAGTCAGCAGGGAAACGCATCTGCATCCTTAACAGATTGCGTCCAAGCTCATACATACATATAGGCTGATCGCTGACGCTTTCACAGAAATACATTGAGAAGATATCCGCTCTTTCCAGATTTTTGTATTCCCACGTTATCTGATCTCTGGCTGCGTGCGGATCGTGGATAGGGAAGTTTTCTCTGCGCGGATTCATCACGACCAGTGTAGCAGTATCGCATCTGTCGTCCAGCTTCTTGATGATCTCTTTCTGCCAGTCAGGACAGCCTGTTATCCCGCCTGCCAGAAATACGCATACATCATTCTCTGTAGGTTTATATTCTGTGTCCGGTGTCATTACTATCATGCTTCATCCTCCGTTTTTCTTTCAGCCAAAAAGCAATAGCCATCTTCACTTGTTTTGCATCCGTCACCCCACTTGTTACACATTTCATGCGCTACAATCAATGGGATTCCATCTACATTAGCGACAACATCATATTCAAAATACTTACAGTCTTTACAATGGATTATAGTTTCCGCTTCTCTACCTTTTGCTGCTAACAAACAAAGCTCTGAATATGCTTCATCTGTTAAACAATGAACTCTATCGTTCTGCGCTATCGGCACGTTTATTCCATCTGTGGTTTTAACCGCGTATTTGATATTTTCGTATAGTACGGTTTCTTCATAATTTCTTCGCTGCAACCATCTATCAAGTACATCAAGCACAGCGCGTTCACTCAATAATCTGTCCATTTATTCACCCTCTTTATACGGCTCAATCAGCTTACACCAAGCTATAACGTCAGTTTGCTCATAATAGCCATATTCGCTATCGTAGTTATACCATCCCGGCCTGCGCTTATCATAAAAGTCATACTCATCAACTTTGTATAAATTCTTACTGTAATAAGCTGTTTCTACTTTGTCGTGCGTGATGTAGTGCAAGGTTACAAGATACTTACCTCCTACTTTCGGCGGCTTGCTGACGGGTATCCATTCATCTTCCGGCGGGACCGACGGTGTATTTGACAGTACTGTAAGCATCTGCTGTTTGCTTCGCGGGCTGTCTATGATCCGGCGTGCTGTTTCCCGGTATATCAGGTCACGTTTGGCCATTGTTCTTATCCTCCGTTCGCTCATACTGTTCACACTCGCATATACTGTCTATGTGTACCAGGAATGCATCACAGATCCCTTCATCATTATGCCTGCAATCTTCCTTCTCACATTTTATCGTTGCCATTTATTTTCTCCTTAAAATCAAATTCATATCTCATGTCACGTAGCTTTTTTAGATTTTTAGTAGCGTGCATTGACATGGTATCTAACTCAGATAATTCCTTTGTTACGCACATTCTGTTTATCTCGCCGTTTATGGTATCAGTGAGTATTAACATTGTTTTTCTTTCCTGTTCTGTCATTCTCCTATCTCTCTATTATATTCATCAATGTCCTTGTATTTGATCTGTTCTATTCCTTCTTTCGATGTTATAAAATTGATAACACTCATTGTAGGTTCTTCAT
>JAEEHY010000177.1 GCA_016281085.1 Lachnospiraceae bacterium | reverse complement strand
TCTCGGCGGACTCGGAATAGCTATCATCTCAACAAACAACGGAGTTATCACTGACAAGGAAGCCCGCAAGGCAGGTGTAGGCGGCGAAGTGATAGCTTTCGTTTGGTAGTTTCGATTTTTTATTATTATAGGAGGTACGGGCATGTCACGTATAGGAAGAATGCCAATCGCTATCCCGGCGGGTGTTACCGTTGAGGTGGCAGAAAATAATAAGGTGACTGTAAAAGGTCCTAAGGGTACACTGGAAAGAGTCATGGTACCTGAGATGGAGATCAAGGTAGACGGAGCTGTAGCAACAGTAACCCGCCCCAATGATCTTAAGAGAATGAAATCTCTTCATGGTCTTACAAGAACACTGTTAAACAACATGATCGTAGGTGTAACCGATGGATACGAAAAAGTTCTGGAGATCAACGGTGTTGGTTACAGAGCACAGAAGCAGGGAAAGAAGCTTACACTTTCACTCGGATATTCACATCCGGTTGAAATGGAAGATCCCGAAGGTATCGAGACGGTTCTTGAAGGACAGAACAAGATAACCGTTAAGGGTATAGACAAGGAAAAGGTTGGACAGTACGCAGCCGAGATCAGAGACAAGAGAAGACCTGAGCCTTACAAGGGTAAGGGTATCAAGTATGCTGATGAGACAATAAGACGTAAGGTCGGTAAGACAGGTAAGAAATAGATAAGGAGTGTGTGAAAATGGTTAGTAAGAAATCAAGATCGGAAGTTCGTATTAAGAAGCACAGAAGAATGCGTAACCGTTTTAGCGGCACTGCTGAAAGACCGCGTCTTTCCGTGTTTAGAAGTAACAATCATATGTATGCACAGATCATAGATGATACGGTTGGCAACACTCTGGTTGCAGCATCTACTCTTGAGAAGGATGTTAAGTCAGAGCTTAAGAAGACCAACGACGTAGAAGCAGCAGCATACCTTGGAACCGTAATTGCCAAGAAAGCTCTTGAGAAAGGCATCAAGGAAGTTGTTTTTGACAGAGGCGGCTTTATATATCAGGGTAAGATCAAGGCATTGGCAGAGGCGGCAAGAGAAGCCGGCTTAGAGTTCTAGGAAGGGAGATTATTCATGAAACGTACTATCATAGATACAAGCAACATGGAACTTCAGGAAAAGGTTGTTTCCATCAAGCGTGTAACAAAGGTTGTAAAGGGTGGTCGTAACATGCGTTTCACTGCCTTAGTAGTAGTCGGAGACGGAAACGGCCATGTCGGTGCAGGTCTTGGAAAAGCTACAGAAATCCCTGAGGCTATCCGTAAGGGTAAAGAGGATGCAACAAAGAGGCTTGTTTCGGTAGCTCTTGATGAGAATAAGAGTATCACACATGATTACAGCGGAAAGTTTGGTGGAGCAAACGTACTCCTTAAGAGAGCTCCCGAAGGTACCGGTGTTATCGCTGGCGGTCCCGCTCGTTCAGTGTGTGAGCTTGCAGGTATCAAGAATATCCGTACCAAATCGCTTGGTTCAAATAACAAGCAGAACGTAGTATTGGCTACTATCGAAGCACTCAGCAAGCTTAAGACTCCTGAAGAGGTAGCACGTCTTCGCGGCAAGTCAATAGAAGAAGTAGTTGGTTAAGGAGGACGGATAAATGGCTGATAAGAAGATAAAGGTTACACTGGTTAAATCAACGATCGGTGCAATACCTAAGCATAGGGCAACCGTTGCAGCTCTTGGTCTTAAGAAGACCGGCAGGAGCAATATTCTCCCTGACAATGAAGCTGTAAGAGGAATGTGTAAGCAGGTATGTCATTTGGTCAAGGTAGAAGAAATATAATTAGAAGGAGGTGTCATAATGGAATTATCTAATTTGCAGCCTGCAGAGGGCTCGAAGCACAGTGATAATTTTAGAAGAGGACGCGGACACGGCTCAGGTAACGGCAAGACAGCCGGTAAGGGTCATAAGGGTCAGAAGGCTCGTTCTGGAGCACCCAGGATCGGTTTCGAGGGTGGTCAGATGCCTTTATACAGAAGAATTCCCAAGAGAGGTTTCAAGAATAGGAATACTAAGGATATTGTTGCAATTAACGTATCAGCACTTGAGAAGTTTGACAATGGCTCTACGGTTACCGTTGAATCTTTAGTTGAGACAGGTATCGTCAGCAATCCCCGTGACGGCGTTAAGATTCTTGGTAACGGTGAATTAACCAAGAAGCTTACAGTACAGGTAAATGCGTTCAGCGCATCTGCTAAAGAAAAGATTGAGGCGCTTGGTGGAAATGCTGAGGTGATCTGATGTTTAAAACATTTCGTAATGCATTAAAGGTAAAAGAGATCAGGCAGAAACTTATATTTACCTTTTTGATGATGATCGTGATAAGGCTGGGCTGTCAGCTTCCGGTTCCCGGAGTTGACAGGGAGTATTTCTCCAACTGGTTTTCACAGCAGACAGGTGATTCATTTAACTTTATTGATGCTTTTACAGGCGGATCATTCCTTAACATGTCTGTATTTGCCCTCAATATCACACCTTATATCACAAGTTCCATCATCATGCAGCTTTTGACGATCGCCATTCCCAAGCTCGAAGAGATGCAGAAGGAAGGCGAGGATGGAAGGAAGAAGATCGCATCAATAACCCGTTATGTTACGGTAGGACTTGCTCTTATTGAGTCGACGGCAATGGCTATCGGCTTCGGTAACCAGGGTTTGCTTGAGAAGTTCAACTTCCTTAGCGTATTTACAGTAATCACCGCTCTTACCGCAGGTTCTGCATTCCTTATGTGGATCGGCGAGCAGATTACTGAGAACGGAATCGGAAACGGTATTTCAATAGTACTTGTAATTAATATAATTTCAAGGATTCCTCAGGACTTTACTTCACTGTATGCACAGTTCATGAAGGATAAGTCTTTTGCAAAGGCATTCATAGCAGCGATAGTAATAATCGCAATAGTGCTTTTGACAGTAGTTCTTACCATCATATTAAACGGTGGTGAGAGAAGGATACCCGTACAGTATGCAAAGAAGGTTCAGGGCAGGAAGGTGCTTGGCGGACAGTCATCTCATATTCCGCTCAAGGTTAATACCGGTGGTGTTATACCTATCATCTTTGCTTCCAGCCTTATGCAGCTTCCTGTTGTTATTTCCTCATTTTTCAATGGCGGAAATCAGGCAGGAGGATGGGGTACTTTCCTTCGTATTATGAGCTCAAGGAACTGGTTTAAGAGAGATAATTGGGTTTACACGATAGGTGCTCTTATTTACATTATCCTGGTAATATTCTTTGCTTATTTCTATACGTCGATAACCTTCAATCCTTTGGAGATAGCAGACAATATGAAGAAGCAGGGTGGTTTCGTACCGGGTATCAGACCGGGTAAGCCGACCAGTGAGTATCTTACAAAGATCCTTAATTATATCGTATTCATCGGCGCTGTAGGACTTATCATTGTAGCAATGGTACCAATCTTCTGTAACGGAATGTTTGGTGCAGACGTATCCTTCGGCGGAACTTCACTCATCATTATCGTGGGTGTTATCCTTGAGACGATGAAGCAGGTTGAGTCCATGATGCTCGTAAGGAATTATAAAGGTTTTTTGGATAATTAATGTTATATCATACATAAGACAAGGCAGATATTGCCTTGTCTCTATGTGTGTTCTAAGGCTTTAATGGGAAGGGTTATGATATGAAGATAATTATGCTTGGTGCACCCGGTGCAGGTAAAGGAACACAGGCAAAGATGATTGCCGCAAAGTATGAAATACCTCATGTTTCAACAGGAGATATTTTCAGGGCAAATATAAAGGAAAAGACAGAGCTCGGAATGGAAGCCAAGAAATATATGGATCAGGGACTTCTTGTTCCGGATGAGCTGACGGTTAAGATATTGCTTGACAGAGTTGCAAAGGATGATTGTAAGAACGGTTATGTTCTTGACGGTTTCCCGAGGACAATTCCTCAGGCTGAGGTACTTGACAAGGCAGTATCCGAGCTGAATGAAAGCATTGACTACGCTATAAACGTTGACGTAAAGGATGAAAATATAATAAGAAGAATGTCAGGCAGAAGGGCATGCCTTAAGTGCGGTGCCACATATCATATAGAGCATATACCGCCGAAGAAGGAAGGAATATGCGATGCCTGTGGAAGTGAGCTTGTTTTGCGTGATGATGATAAGCCCGAGACCGTTGAGAAGCGTCTCAAGGTATATCATGAGCAGACACAGCCTCTTATAGATTACTATAATAAGAAGGGAATATTGAGAGAAGTCGACGGATCGCAGGATATGAAAGATGTATTTAATGCGATAGTCGATATCTTGGGTGAATAAAGATGGCTGTAACGGTTAAATCGGCAAGAGAGATAGACCTCATGCGCGAGGCCGGAAAGAGACTTGAATACGTTCATGACAGGATGCAGGAGATGATAAAGCCCGGTGTTTCAACATGGGAGATCGATAAGCTGGGTGATAAGCTTATAAGGGAACAGGGGTGTGAACCCAACTTCCTTAATTACAACGGTTTTCCGGCATCGATATGTGTATCGGTTAATGAAGAGGTGGTACACGGCATCCCCAGTAAACACAGGATACTTCAGGATGGGGATATAGTCAGTCTGGACTGCGGACTTATTTATAAGGGTTATCATTCGGATGCAGCGAGGACACATGCCGTTGGCAAGGTTAAGGAAGAAGTGTTAAAGCTCATGGAAGTAACCAGGCAGAGCTTTTTCGAAGGAATAAAGAAGGCCACGGACGGAGCACATTTGTTTGAGATATCCAATGCCATAGCTGATTATGTAGAACCCTATGGTTACGGTATAGTTCAGGATCTGGTCGGACACGGTATAGGAACGAAGCTTCATGAGGATCCGCAGATACCGAATTTCAGACAGAGAAGGAAGGGCTTGAAGCTCAGAGCCGGTATGACTTTGGCAATAGAGCCGATGATCAATCTCGGAGGGTATGAGGTTGAGTGGCTGGATGATGATTGGACAGTGGTTGCGTCAGACGGACTTCCGTCGGCCCACTATGAGAATACGATCCTGGTAACTGAAGGAGAACCCGAGATACTTACCTTGGGTAGATGGTCTTGAACGGTATATTAAGTAGGAGGAAATGAATGTCAAAGGCAGATGTAATTGAAATCGAAGGTACGGTAATTGAGAAGCTTCCCAATGCAATGTTCCGTGTTAAGCTGGAGAATGACCATGAAGTTCTTGCCCATATCAGCGGTAAGCTGCGGATGAACTTCATCAGGATACTTCCGGGAGATAAGGTTACATTGGAAATGTCCCCGTATGACCTTTCCAAGGGCAGGATCATTTGGAGAGACAAGTAAATTTATTATTGATATCTGACACAAGCTGTGTTATGATATAAAACGGTCTTTTTTAAAGAGGTTAGTGAAAGGAGGTTTAACGTGAAGGTTAGATCGTCAGTAAAACCGATTTGCGAAAAGTGCAAAATCATTAAGAGAAAGGGTAAGATCCGTGTGATCTGCGAAAACCCGAAACACAAACAGCGCCAGGGTTGATCATGGCAAAAGCGGCTGAAACAATTCCTTATCCAACCGTCATTTGGATAAGGTAGAGGTCCTGCCGGATTTTTTTGATGTCTAAAACCGGCGGACTCCCACGAAGATCTGTCGTGGGAATGATAGATAGCCTGTGATACGGGATATCTACAATTGATACCGGCTTTATCACGGCCGGGCAAGGTCATTTAAGGTATGAGTATCTACATATCGGAAATGATCGATCGTCGAAGACGATCCAGTCAATCAGTGGTACATGTAACTATTTATTTTTAGGAGGAAACAGAAATGGCTCGTATTTCAGGTGTTGATTTACCAAGAGACAAGCGCGTGGAGATCGGTCTTACATACGTTTACGGTATCGGAAGACCTTCAGCTACCAAGATTTTGGCAGCAGCAAAGGTTAATCCCGACACACGCTGCCGTGACCTTACAGATGAAGAGGTTAAGAGGATCAGTGAGATAATCGAGGCTGATTATCAGGTAGAGGGTGATCTCAGACGTGAAGTTGCAATGAACATCAAGCGTTTACAGGAAATCGGATGCTACAGAGGTATCCGTCACAGGAAGGGACTTCCTGTCCGCGGTCAGAAGACTAAGACAAATGCCCGTACGCGCAAGGGTCCGAAGAGGACAGTGGCCGGCAAGAAGAAGTAATTCCGGCAGTGGTTGTTGACAATATTATTATTTTTCATAAGAAAGTAGGTTAGTTTAAATGGCAAAGAAAGTTGCAAAGAAGGTAACAAAGAAACGTGTCAAGAAAAACGTTGAACGAGGACAGGCACATATTCAGTCATCCTTTAACAATACTATCGTAACTATTACGGATGCTGAAGGAAATGCTTTATCATGGGCAAGTGCCGGTGGTCTGGGCTTTAGAGGTTCAAGGAAATCTACTCCGTATGCAGCACAGATGGCTGCAGAGACAGCTACTAAGGCAGCATTGGTACATGGTTTAAAGACCGTGGATGTTATGGTTAAGGGACCCGGTTCGGGACGTGAGGCAGCTATCAGGGCACTCGCAGCAAACGGACTTGAGGTTGTAAGTATTTCGGACGTTACACCTGTACCCCATAACGGATGCCGTCCGCCCAAGCGTAGAAGAGTCTAGTTTTATTAGAATATAGTAGGAGGAAAAATAGATGGCAGTCAATAGAGTTCCTGTACTTAAAAGATGCAGATCACTCGGTATGGAGCCGATGTATCTTGGTATCGACAAGAAGTCCACAAGAACATTAACAAGATCTAACAGAAAGATGAGTGAGTATGCTCTTCAGCTTCGTGAGAAGCAGAAGGCTAAGTTCATATACGGTGTATTGGAGAAGCCTTTCAGAAATTATTATGAGAAGGCAGACAGGATGAAGGGCATGACCGGTGAGAACCTTATGGTTCTTCTGGAGAGAAGGCTTGACAACGTAATCTTCAGGCTTGCATTTGCAAGGACAAGAAGAGAAGCAAGACAGATAGTAGATCATAAGCAGGTGCTTGTTAACGGTAAGTGTATAAACATTCCTTCATACCTTATCAAGGCAGGCGATGTTATCGAGATCAAAGAGAAATGCAAAGGATCGGTCAGATATAAGGAAATACTTGAGGTTGCGGGCGGAAGGCTTGTACCTGCATGGCTTGAGGCCGATCAGGAGAATCTTAAGGGAGAGGTTAAGTCACTTCCTACACGTGAGGAAATTGATGTACCTGTAGACGAGATGCTTATCGTCGAGTTGTATTCCAAGTAAACCATAAACCAACAAAAAAGGGAGGTACTTTGCAGTGTTTGATTTTGAAAGACCTAATATTGAGATCGTAGAGATTTCAGAAGACAAGAAGTACGGTAGATTTGTTGTAGAGCCTCTTGAAAGAGGGTATGGTACAACTCTCGGTAATTCGTTGAGAAGGATAATGTTATCTTCGCTTCCCGGCGCTGCGGTAAGCCAGATCAAGATTGAAGGTGTACTTCATGAGTTCAGCTCAATCCCCGGTGTTAAGGAGGATGTCGCTGAGATAATCATGAATATTAAGAGTCTTGCCATCAAGAATAACAGCACAGGTAATGAGATTAAGACAGCTATTATTGATTTTGAGGGCGAGGGCGTTGTTACGGCAGCGGATATCCAGGTTGATCAGGATATAGAGATTATGAATCCCGAGCTTCCCATAGCTACGTTAAACGGCGGTTCCGACTGCAAGCTTTATATGGAACTGACCATCACAAAGGGACGCGGCTATCAGGGAGCAGATAAGAACAAGGATGAGAATCTTCCAATAGGCGTTATAGCAGTTGATTCGATTTACACACCTGTAGAGCGTGTAAATCTTACGGTTGAGAATACCCGTGTGGGTCAGATCACAGATTATGACAAGCTTACACTGGATGTATTCACAAACGGTACACTCGGTCCCGATGAAGCGGTTTCACTTGCGGCAAAGGTGCTTAGTGAACATCTTTCACTGTTTATCAATCTTTCAGAGATCGCCAATCATGTCGATGTTATGGTTGATGAGAAGACAGATGATAAGGACAAGGTTCTTGATATGAACATAGATGAACTCGAGTTATCTGTTCGTTCATACAATTGCCTTAAGAGAGCCGGCATCAATACGGTCGGCGAGCTGACAAACAAGACCAGCGAGGATATGATGAAGGTTCGTAATCTTGGACGTAAGTCACTCGAAGAAGTGCTTGCCAAGCTGAAAGAGCTTGGACTGCAGTTAAACGTGGGTGATGACTGATCCGGGAATGAATATGCTGCTTTGGTAAAGCCAAAGGGTACAGAGCGGTATATAAAATGTAACTATAGTGTTTGCCGGTAAGTCCAAAGGGCGCGGCGGATCGATCGTGCATAAGGCACAGGAGGAAATATAATGGCTAAATACAGAAAGCTTTCAAGAACTTCAAGTCAGAGAAAGGCACTTCTCAGAAACCAGGTTACAGGTCTTATCTATCATGGCAGGATCCGTACAACCGAGGCTAAGGCTAAGGAAATACAGAAAATAGCAGAAGGTCTTATTGCACTGGCTATAAAGGAAAGAGACAATTATGAAACAGTGACCGTTCAGGCCAAGGTACCTCTTAAGGATAAGGATGGCAAGAGAGTAAAAGAGGTAGTGGACGGAAAGAAGGTTACAAAGTTCGATACAGTGGACAAGGAGATCAAGAAGGATAAGCCTTCAAGGCTTCATGCAAGAAGACAGATGCTTAAGGTGCTTTATCCTGTCACAGAGGTTCCTGCAGAGAATGCAGGTAAGAAGAGAAATACCAAAAAGGTTGATCTTGTTGCCAAGCTGTTTGATGAGATAGCCCCCAAGTATGAGAACCGTAAGGGTGGATATACCAGGATCGTTAAGATAGGCGAGCGTAAGGGCGACGCAGCAATGGAAGTTCTGATCGAGCTTGTATAGAATAGCGAATTTCATCAGAAATTCGGTATTCGTACTGGACCAGGCTCTGCTGAAAGCAGAGGCGTGTCATGCGGAACGCATGATTTCTGAATGCATTTCCTTGTTTGCATTCAGAAAGTCATAGAATAGCGAATTAAGATTATGTCACGGAAGCCGCAAGTTACTTGCGGCTTCTTTAATTATGCGATATAGTAATAGCTATGAGTCTGATAGATGCAAATAAGCTTACATTTGAATATATAAGAAGGAACAAGGACGGTGCTGTAGACGGGATAAACAGGGCTGTTGATGAAGTGGACCTGTCAGTTGAGCAGGGTGATTTCATAGCGATCCTCGGGCACAACGGATCCGGTAAAAGTACACTTGCGAAGCACTTCAACGCATTGCTGCATCCTGTTGAGGGTACTGTATTTGTGGACGGTTACGATACTACAGATGCAGACAGACTGTGGGACATTCGTCAGACAACCGGTATGGTATTCCAGAATCCCGACAATCAGATAATCGGAACCGTAGTTGAGGAGGATGTTGCCTTCGGACCCGAGAATATGGGCGTTAACAGCAAGGAGATATGGAACAGGGTTGTTAACAGCTTAAAGAGTGTAGGTATGTATGAATACAGGAAGCATTCACCCTCACGGCTCAGCGGAGGCCAGAAGCAGCGTGTCGCAATAGCGGGTGTGCTTGCGATGCACCCTAAATGCATCGTACTGGATGAGGCAACGGCAATGCTGGATCCGGTTGGCCGTAGGGAAGTCATCGAATCCGTAAGTGAGCTTAACAGGAAGGAGAATATCACGATCATCCTGATAACTCATTATATGGAGGAAGTTGTAGGCGCTGATAAGGTTTATGTAATGGACAAAGGCAGAGTGGTAATGCAGGGGACTCCGAAACAGGTATTTTCCCGGGTGGACGAACTCGTGGAGATCGGATTGTCGGTGCCACAGGCTACTTTGCTTGCACAGGAACTTATTAATAAAGGTATGAAGCTTCCTCAGGGGATCCTGTCATCTGAGGAACTGGTGAGTGAAATATGTCGATCATTGCGGATCATCTGAGTTATACATATAATGCGGGCACGGTTTATGAGAGCAGAGCCCTGAATGACGTTTCTTTTAAGATTGAAGACGGTGAATATGTTGCTCTGCTCGGGCATACGGGTTCCGGTAAGTCAACCCTGATACAGCTTATTGCGGGACTGTTTAAGCCGACTTCGGGCACGGTATACGTGGACGGTGAGGATATTTTTGATGAGGATTACAATACTCATAAGCTGCGTGGACAAATAGGTATCGTCTTTCAGTATCCGGAGCATCAGCTGTTTGAGGCAGACGTATTTACCGATGTGTGTTTCGGACCGAAGAACCTGGGCCTTGAACGTTCGGAGGTTGAACTTAGGGCATATGAGGCTCTTAAGATGGTTGGTCTCAGGGATGAGGCATTTTACCAGTCACCGTTTGAACTGTCCGGAGGCGAGAAACGAAGAGTCGCACTGGCGGGTGTTCTTGCAATGAAGCCCAAGATACTTATACTTGATGAGCCGGTAGCAGGCCTTGATCCGGCAGGCAGAAAATGGATGTTCAGGCTCATTTCCAAATTGAGGAAGGAACAAGGGATAACGGTACTCCTTGTTTCACACAGCATGGATGATGTTGCGGAAAATGCCGACCGTCTCATAGTCATGAAAGCCGGAACTGTATTCATGGACGGGAATGCAAAGAAAGTGTTCTCATATTACAATGAACTGGCCGAAATCGGGCTTGATATCCCGGATGTGTGCAAAGTCATGCACATGCTCAATGAGAACGGGGTGAAGGTTGATACTGATGTTATCAGGTTAAAACAGGCAGCTGATGAGATAATACGAGCTGCAGGGATATGACATTGTGGTAACTGTTCTTAAAGTTACGCATTGTGAAAGAAACAGGCATACCGGACAGTATATTTTAATGATTTTGAGCTGTCCTGATAGTTACAGATACGGATATGATAAGAGATATAACACTTGGACAATATTACCCGGCGGAATCAGTGCTCCATAAGCTCGATCCGAGGGCTAAGATAATAGGGACCTTTCTGTATTTATTATCATTATTTCTGGTCAGGGATGTAATAGGATATGTAATTGCCTTTATTTTCCTCATTACAATGATAATAAAGTCACACGTACCGTTTAAATTTATGGTAAGAGGACTGAAGGGTATTCTTGTCATTCTTATTTTTACAGCAGTTATCAATATTTTCCTGACTCCCGGTGAGATACTGTATTCGGTGTGGAAGTTCAATATAACAAGAGAAGGACTGCGGGTAGCGGTGCGCATGATCATAAGGCTGATCTTTCTTGTACTGGGTACATCCCTCATGACACTTACGACAACACCAAACAGTCTGACGGACGGACTGGAGAAGCTCATGAGGCCGCTTAAAAGGCTGAAGGTTCCCGTTCATGAGGTTGCCATGATGATGTCCATAGCACTCGCTTTCATTCCTATCCTGATAGAAGAGCTCGATAAGATTATGAAAGCTCAGACTGCAAGAGGAGCTGATTTCGACAACAAGAAGCTCTCGGTCAGGGTAAGGAATATGGTACCGGTGCTGGTACCGCTGTTTGTATCCGCATTCAGAAGAGCAGGTGATCTGGCTCTTGCAATGGAAGCCAGATGCTATCACGGTGATGTGGGACGGACAAGGATGAAGCCGCTTAAATATGCGAAAAGAGATTATCTGGCATATTTTGTAATGATATTATATCTGGCGGTGGTGATAGCGGTGGGTATCATTTTTTGACGAAAATATCGCAAATCAGGGGGCGGAATTGATTTTTATGGCAACATTACAAGGAGTTGTGATATAATATACAGGTGATATCACAGGGAACAGTGATATTACACAACCGGCCCGGTATATGACAGGTGTTGTGACTGATGAAACGTATCATGTTAACAATTGCATATGACGGAACAGCTTACAGGGGATGGCAGATACAGCCTGACGAACCTACGGTTGAAGGAGTTCTTAACAGGGAATTATCCGGGCTGCTTAATGAAGAGATAAATGTTATCGGAGCCAGCAGGACAGATACGGGAGTTCATGCCATGGGTGCAGTGGCTGTGTTTGATACCGGATCGTCCATACCGGGAGACAAGTTTTCGTTCGCACTTAATCAGAGACTGCCGGATGACATACGTATTCTCAAATCCGTTCAGGTAGCGGATGATATGCATCCGAGGAAGGTTAAGAGCAGGAAGACATACGAGTACAGGATATACAATGATACCTTTTTATTACCGACGAGAAGGCTTTATTCACACCATGTTTACGGACCGCTTGATGAAGCACTTATGAATGAAGCGGGACAGTATCTTGTCGGGGAGCATGATTTTGTTTCTTTCTCAAGTGCTTCGGGACAGGCGCTCACAACAGTCCGGACGATATACGGATTAACTGTCAGACGTGAGGATAAGGAAGTTGTGATCAGTGTTACGGGTAACGGTTTTCTGTACAATATGGTAAGGATCATCGCAGGGACGCTTATCGAAGTAGGTCAGGGCAAATATCCGCCCGACAGATTAAAGCTGATGCTGGAAGCACGTGACAGGCAGGCCGCAGGTCCTACGGCACCAGCAAAGGGGTTGTGCCTTTTGAAGTATGAGATTTTATGATCGTAACTTTTTTGAACAGTTACAGATGATGAGAATAAACAGGGTTTGACATATGTGATGAGCCCGATCAGATACATTTAGCCTGAGGAATCTATGACTGACAGGAGAATGCAAATGGGAAGTTCATTCTTTGACGATGAGGAAAACGGTATCGGATTTGAGAGTGGCGGATATCAGCCTATTTACCATGGAGCTCCGGTTGCGGAGGATAAGAGAAGGGAGGAAAGGGTTGAATCCAAGCAGGGTAAGGTAGTGCTTACCGGAAAGGATCTGACCGAGAAGAGAAGGGACAGAGTTCCGGTGTACGCATTGCTGCTCGGATTATTGTCGATCTTCTGCATCTTTTTTTCGAACGGTTATCTTATAAGTATGCTCGGCCTGCTGATCGCGGCGAGGGCTTTTAATTCCGGAACGGCAAGGAAAAAGACGGCGGTGGCTGCGGTTATCTGTTGTGTACTGGCAATACTGCTCTACATCATCTGTGTGGCAGCCAAGCCGATACTGATGGATATGGAATGGTATAACAATTTTATGGATGGAATCGGCAGATACTGGCCGTTATGATGATTTGGGAGGGTTTACAATTGCTTAGTGAAAAAAAACTGAATGAAATTTTATCTGAACTGACACTTGATGAGAAGCTATCGATGATCCATGGTGCCGAGTTCTTTAAAACGGCGGGTGTAGAAAGGTTAAACATTCCGCCGCTTGTATTTTCAGACGGGCCGATGGGGGTGCGTCTTGATTTTTATCCGGACAGTTGGGATAAGGTTAATCTGTCTGATGATTATGTGACTTATCTTCCCTGTAACAGCGCGCTTGCGGCTTCCTTTAGCAGAGAGTGTGCCTATGAAACGGGAAACGTGCTCGGAGAAGAGACAAGGGGACGCGGCAAGGATGTGATACTTGGTCCCGGCGTCAATATCAAGCGTTCTCCGAGATGCGGTCGTAATTTTGAATATTTCAGCGAGGATCCGTATCTGACCAAGGAACTTGCTGTAGAGTATATCAAGGGAGTACAGCAGTGGGACGTTGCAGCCTGTGTGAAGCATTTCCTTGCAAACAATCAGGAAACAGACAGGCTTAATGTCGATACGATAGTGGATGAAGATGTCCTTAAGGAAATATATATGCCTGCATTCAGAGATGCTGTAAAGCGAGGCGGAGTTCTTTCCCTCATGGGTTCATACAACAGGATAAACGGCGAATTCGGATCGCAGCATACACATTATCTTAATGATGTGTTAAGGAATGAGTGGGGGTTTGACGGACTGGTCGTATCCGACTGGGGCGCCATACATGACAGTGAGAATGCGGCTAAGTCGGGATTGGATGTTGAAATGTCCGTGACGCCTGATTTTGATGAGTATTATTTGGCTAATCCTCTTAAGAAGCTTGTGGAGGAGGGAAAGATAAGCGAGGAGCTTATAGACGAAAAGGTTAGGCATTGTCTTCTGCTCATGAACCGGCTTAACATGCTTGACGGTGAGAGAAAGTCAGGTACCTACAATACGGAAGAACACAGGTCGGCAGCACTCAGGGTAGCTGAAGAGTCGGTGGTACTGCTGAAGAATGACAAGGGTATCCTTCCGCTTGACAGGAAGATAAAGAAGCTTTTGGTGATCGGTGAAAATGCAGACAGGCTTCATGCTCTCGGAGGCGGAAGCGCCGAGATCAAGGCACTTTATGAAATATCCCCGTTAATGGGAATTAAGAAACTGCTCGGCGGAAACGTCAGTGTTAAATATGCCAAGGGCTATTCCGGTGATATCTTCAGGGGAAATGATGAGGAGAAATGGCAGGAAAGAAGCCTGGATCTTGATTTTGTACGTGTTGAGAGTGATGAGGTTGCAGATAAGAAGATGGCTGAGCTTCGTAAAACGCTCAGGGAGGAAGCACTCGCTCTTGCAGCCGAGTACGAGAATGTCATATTTATAGGCGGGTTGGATCATGTTCCGGGTCATGACAGCGAGGGTGATGACAGACCTGATATGAAGCTGCCTTATGAGCAGGATATCCTCATTAAGGAGCTGCTTAAGATACGCCCGGATATGACGGTTGTGCTTATCGGCGGAAGTTGTGTGGAAATGAGTGAGTGGGTTGATGATGTACATGCCCTTGTGTGGGGATGGTACGGCGGTATTGAAGGCGGGACGGCTATTGCAGAAGTGCTGTTCGGTGATGTTAATCCGTCGGGAAGGCTTCCTGAAACCTTTTACCATGATCTGTCCGAGTGTTCCGCACATGCAATAGGTGAGTATGGAACAGTTGACAGGGTTGAATATAAGGACGGCATTTATGTCGGATACAGATATGTGGATAAATACGGAGTTACTCCGCAGTTCCCGTTCGGATACGGTCTGTCATACACTACCTTTGAATGCGAAGGAGCAACTGTGGATTACGACAGTTCTACCGTGACCGTAAGTGTTACCAACACAGGACGCAGGGCAGGAAAGGTATCCGTACTTGTATATATGAAGGGTGAGGGCGATGAGCCTGTTAAAACACTGGCAGGTTTTGATAAGATATATCTCGAACCCGGTGAGAAGAGGCTTGTCAGGGTGGACATAACCGATGGTATTGTCGGTGGAAGAAAGTATTTTGCGGTAGTGTGATCCGGGTGTTCATATTTTGAAACCGGTGACAGTCAGGAACAGGCTCAAAATACTGTGTATTTTGAGCCTGTTTTGGATAGTTGCAAAAAGTAATTGACACACCGGGAAGAGTATAATATAATAATTTGGCGTGACAACAGGCTGACTATGCCATAGCCCCGGTATTTCAGCGGTTATCATATGCGATCCAAAGGAATATGAGTGTCATTTCCCAACACCGTATGCTCAGTAGATTGCAATTATCTGATTATGGAAATGCTTTGATTATTTGTGGAGGAACAGAAATGAAGACTTTTATGCCCAGCGAGGCTGCCATTGAGAGAAAATGGTATGTCGTTGATGCTACAGGATATACGTTAGGTCGTCTTGCATCAGAGGTTGCCAAGATATTAAGAGGTAAGAACAAGCCCATCTTCACACCTCATGCAGACACAGGTGATTACGTGATCATCACGAATGCTGATAAGATTACGGTTACAGGTAAGAAGCTTGATCAGAAGATTTATTATCGTCATTCGGAGTACGTTGGCGGAATGAAGGAGCAGACCCTTAAGGAGAAGCTTGCCAAGGCTCCCACAGAAGTGCTTGAGAAGGCTGTAAGAGGAATGCTTCCCAAAGGACCTCTCGGAAACAAGATGTACAAGAAACTGTTTGTATACGCAGGAGCTGAGCATCCGCATGCAGCTCAGAAGCCTGAAGAGATCAAGTTCTAAGAGAGGAAGGAGGAAATTACAGTGGCTAAAGCAGCAGAAAGATATTACGGAACAGGCAGAAGAAAGAAAGCAATTGCAAGGGTATATATCATGCCCGGCAAGGGAAATATAACGATCAACAAGAGACCCATAGACGAGTATCTCGGACTTGAAACACTCAAGACCATCGTTCGTCAGCCTCTTGTAGCTACAGATAACGTGGATAAGTTCGATGTACAGGTTAATGTACACGGTGGCGGATATACAGGACAGGCAGGTGCCATCAGACACGGAATAGCAAGAGCACTTGTTAAGGCAGATGCAGAGTATCGTCCTACACTGAAGTCAGCCGGCTTCTTAACCCGTGATCCTCGTATGAAGGAGAGGAAGAAATACGGTCTCAAGGGCGCACGTAGAGCACCACAGTTCAGCAAGAGATAATGTGCGTTTCTACAAGCTTTGCAAATATAAAAAGGGAATCACCCGCAAGTTTACTTGCAAGGGAGATTCCCTTTTTTTCGTATTTATAGCGCGCCGGCGCGACATGAGAATGACGCGGATAACGTGCCCGGTGAAAATGAAGTCAGGAAGGATCAGATGGAAGTATGAAGAATGAGATTCCGGAAATGAGAACTGAGACAAGAATAAGTATACAAAAACTGTC
>JAEEHY010000176.1 GCA_016281085.1 Lachnospiraceae bacterium | reverse complement strand
TGTCGGATGAGGGGCTTCCGAAATCACTTGAAGAGAAGAAGGATATAATAGATAAAATACTGAAAAGAGCCGGTGAGCTGGGCATTTCACGAAACGATATTGTGGTAGACGGTCTTGTAGCTACCGTAGGTGCAAATAAGAAGGCTGCCGTTGAGACACTTGAGACCATACGTTACTGCAAGGAAGAGCTTAAGCTGCCGACAATAGTGGGATTGTCCAATATTTCCTTCGGACTTCCGGAAAGATCCAACGTTAATTCGGCATTTTTAAATCTGGCGATACAGAACGGCCTTACAATGGCCATATCCAATCCTTCACAGCATCAGCTCGTTGCGGGAGCATTTGCAACGGACATGCTTCTGAACAAAGAAGGGGCCGATCTTCGCTACATTGAGTATATTAACTTCCTGAAGGAACAGTATCCCGATATGGCTCCTATGGGAACCATAAGCATAAAGGGTGCGGACGGACAGGAGATTTCAAAAAAAAAAGTAACTGACGGTGCGCTTCTTTCCGGTACGGAGGAAGACAAAGCTGATATAATAAAGAAGTCTGTGCTTACCGGAAATAAGCTGAGCATTGTTGACCACACCAAACAGGCGCTTACAGAAGGACGAAGTGCGGAAGATATATTGAACTCAAGCCTGCTTCCCGGGATAAATGAGGTTGGTAAGCTGTTTGAAACAGGAAGGTATTTCCTTCCGCAGCTTATTGCAAGTGCTGAAGCCATGAGGATGGCTATCGAGTATCTTGAGCCTTACCTTAAGAGCGGGGGAGAGAACAAAGCAAGGGCCAAAATAGTAATAGCGACTGTCAAAGGCGATATACATGATATAGGAAAGAATCTCGTTGCCCTGATGCTAAAGAACTACGGTTTCGAAGTATATGATCTCGGAAAGGATGTATCCAAAGAGGATATCGTAGCAAAAGCAAAGGAGACGGATGCTGATATAATTGCTCTGTCGGCACTTATGACAACGACAATGCAGGAAATGAGAGAAGTCATAAGACACGCAAGGGAAGAGGGAGTCAGGGCGCAGGTTATGATCGGTGGTGCGGTCATTACACAGGATTACGCCGATGAGATAAGTGCATCGGGATACAGTAAGGATGCACAGGAAGCCGTAAAGCTTGCAACAAAGCTCATAGAAACATATGGTTCCAATTAACCCGGCATATATATTTTATTTATATGCGCCGGATTTTAAAATAAAAAAAGGAGAAAGGTTATGGCAAAACGAAGAAAGCATTCTTATCAAAATGCAGATGCTGTCAATGAAGCTGTAGATACGGCCGAAAATGCCGTAACGGAAGCATCGGAAGCTGTTGCTGAGACTGCTGACAAGGCCGAAAAGGCAGTGGAAGAAGTCAGGGATGCTGTATCGGAAGCTAAGGACCGGGCAGAAGATGCCGTCGGTGAAGCTGAAGATAAAGCACAGGAAGCTGTGACGAAGGCTGAGATTGCCGTGGAAAAGGCTGAAGAAAAGGCAGACATTACCGTGGCAAAAGCCGAAGAGAAGGCAGAAGCAGTAATCGCAAAAGCTGAAGAGAAAGCAGAAGCAGAAGTAACAAAGGCTGAAGAGAAGGCAGAGGCAGAAATCGAGAAGGCCGGGGAAAAGGCCGAAAAAGCCGTAACAGAAGCAGAGGATAAGGGTAAGGCTGCGGTTACGGAAGCAAAGGATGAGGTGAAACAAGAGATCGATAACGCGGGGGAAGCGGTAGAGAAAACAGTTAATAAGGGTGAAGAGGCTGTTAGTTCCAATATTAAATCTGAAAAGGAGGAAGCAGACGCGATCACAGCGGCTGTAAAGGAGATTATCGTGGAAAATAATAAGAATAACCCAAGAATTGAAGAACTGTTAACAAAGAATGCAAAGAATTTAAACAAGAAGCAGCGCCTTGCCAATGACAAGGATTTACTGGATGAGATCAAGGACGATGACATGAAGGTTCTTGCCGCTCTCCTTATGGATGTCAGAAACAAGAACGACAGGAAGCTTTACTATACCAAGCTTCAGGTATATTTTGCACTGTTTACTTCAATAGTAGCGCTCTTCCTTGTTATTTCCGTTGTAAGTGCTCTGTTTGATCTTCTGCCCAAGGTAAACGATATAATTGCCCAGTCCAATGTTGTGATCGGTCAGGCTACCGAAGCCCTTGATCAGGCCAATGTTGCAATTGCTCAGGCAAATGATGCCATAGTTCAGGCAAATGATGTGCTGACTGATGTACAGCCTGTTGTAGAGAATCTTACCGAAGTTACCAATGAACTTGCCGAAACCGATATAACTGCGATGCTTGAGGATGTTGACAATCTGGTTGTATCCAGTGAGAAGAACATGGGCGATGCTTTACAGACCATAACCGAAATTGATATAAAATCATTAAATGAAGCCATATCGGATCTCAGTTCGATAGTCGCCCCGCTTGCGGGAATGTTCAGGCGATAAAGGTCCTGAAAATATAGTAAAGATTTAGGAAGGTTTTAGATTAATATGTTAGGTGCAGATGCAATGGCCAGATGCCTGCTTGAAGAGCAGGTGAAGGTTGTGTTTGGCTATCCGGGCGTTGCCATATGTCCGTTTTTTAACAGTATGCTGGCAGTGGATATTGACAGAGTCCTTGTCAGAACTGAGCAGAATGCTGCGCATATGGCCAACGGATATGCCAGGATCAGCGGAAACGTTGGAGTGTGTATTGCCACATCGGGTCCGGGCGCAACCAATCTTATCACGGGAATAGCAACGGCATATGCCGATTCGATACCGATAGTATGTATAACGGGACAGGTGGATTCCAAACAGCTTGGTTCCGATGTTTTTCAGGAAGCGGATATAACGGGTGCGGTTGAGTCTTTTGTTAAATACAGCTATCTGGTAAAGGATGTCGAAGATATCCCGAGGATATTCAGGGAGGCATTCCATATTGCATCAACTGGACGTAAAGGTCCCGTGCTGATAGATGTGCCTATTGATATCCAGAATGCGACAATCTCTAAGTTCGCATATCCGGAAGAAGTAAATCTAAGGACATACAAGCCTACCGTAAAGGGTCATGTTGTCCAGATAAAAAAGGTGATAAAGGCCATATCAAAGGCCGAACGTCCTATCATATGTGCGGGCGGCGGAGTACTGCTGAGTGAGGGTGCGCATGAATTGCGTGATTTTGCCCACAGATGCAATATTCCCGTTGTCAGTACCCTGATGGGTATCGGCGTCATGCCAACCGATGATCCGCTGTATTTCGGAATGGTTGGAAATAACGGTAAGTCATATGCCAACCGTGCCATGAATGAATCCGACCTGATAATAATGATCGGTGCCAGAGTCGCGGACAGGGCCATATCGCAGCCGGATCTTACAATGGACAATACCGTCCTTGTACACATAGACGTTGATCCTGCTGAGATAGGCAAGAATGTCGGACCGCATATACCTCTGGTCGGAGATATTAAGACCATACTTAAGGATATGGAGAAATACGAGGTCCGTTGTGACATCGATGACTGGATCGAACGGCTTAACGAATATAAGAGAAATGAACCGAAGCGTAAGCCCCCGAGAGAGGAATATGTCGATCCGGCAAGGTTTATTGAAATGCTTTCGGACAAGCTCAATGATGATGCCGTTTATGTTGCGGATGTAGGGCAGAACCAGATGTGGTCCTGCGGTTACCATAAGGTTAAGAACGGCAGATTTCTGACTTCGGGCGGAATGGGAACGATGGGTTATTCCATCCCTGCTGCGATCGGCGCCAGGGCGGCGGCACCCGACAGACAGATAGTTGCTGTATGCGGTGACGGCTCTTTTCAGATGTCTATGATGGAGCTGGCTACTATGCAGCAGCATGGTCTTCCCGTTAAGATAATCATATTCCATAACGGATATCTCGGACTTGTCAGAGAATATCAATACAATACCTATAAGGCTCATTATTCGGTTGTCGATCTTTCGGGTTCGCCGGATTTCGGGAAGCTCGCATCGGCTTATGATATTCCTTTCTTTAAGCTTGAGAATATGTCAAACGCAGATAAGGTGATTGATGATTTCTTAAGCATCAGGGATCCGGCTCTTATGGAAGTCATGATAGACCCGCTTGATGTGGTGAAATAAGGTAACTGTTCCGATAGTTGCCAAATATCTGATTATGGTGGTTATAAAATGAAAAGGTTATATTCTGTACTTGTTGAGAACAGATCGGGCGTGCTTTCGAAGGTGGCCGGTCTGTTTTCAAGACGTATGTTCAATATTGATTCACTGGCGGTAGGAGAGACAGATGACCCTAAGGTGAGCTGTATTACAATAGTGTCATCAGGTGAACAGGGAACGCTTGAACAGATCGAGAAGCAGCTTAACAAGAAGATCGATGTGATCAAGATAAAGACCTTCTCCGAAGAAGAGAGCGTCAGCAGGGAACTGATCCTTGTAAAGGTAAAGTACAATAAGAGTACCCGTAAGGAGATTATGGAGATTTGTGAGATACTCGGGGCTTCAATTGTAGATATGAGTAAGAATCTGCTGACCATACAGTTATGTGACACGCCGGAGAGAACCGCGTTGCTGATACAGATGTTAGCCTCGATCAGTATAGTGGAGGTTGCAAGGACCGGCACACTGGCATTACAGAAATGCAGCTTAAGCGACTGATACTGTCCGTATAAGTATATAACCGGCTCAGGTTAAGCGGATAGAGGCAGTATATTAAGGTAGTATAAAAGAAACAGGAATAAGGGGAAATGATATGCAGAGAAAGGTTTTTCAGTTACTTGTAGACAATCAGGCAGGTGTATTGAGCCGTATTTCGGGACTTTTCAGCCGGAGAGGATACAATATCGAGAGTATAACGGCAGGAACAACGTCCGATCCTCGATACACAAGGATCACGATCGTGGCTAACGGAGATGAGGCCATTCTCGATCAGATCGAGAAGCAGGTCGGTAAGCTCATAGATGTACGTAAGGTAATGGAACTCAAGCCTGATTCATCCGTTTTCAGGGAACTGATACTCATTAAGGTTAAGGCAACAGACAATCAGAGGCAGGCAATTGTATCCGTATCTGATATTTTCAGGGCCAAGATCATAGATGTTGACATGGATTCAATGATCATCGAGCTTACAGGAAACCAGAGTAAGATCGAAGCTTTTCTGGATCTTCTTGAGGGATATGAAATCCTTCAGATAGCAAGGACCGGTATAGCAGGTCTTACGAGAGGATCGGCTGATGTGTAAACAACCGTGGAATTATAACCGACGGTTAATATAATATTTACTTATTTATCTAGGAGGATAAAAAAATGGCAAAGATTTATTACGAAGAGGATTGTAACCTTGCAGAGCTTGAAGGCAAGACCATAGCCATAATAGGTTACGGAAGCCAGGGACATGCACATGCGCTTAATGCAAAGGAGTCAGGCTGCAATGTTATCATTGGGCTGTATGAGGGATCAAGATCATGGGATAAGGCTGTTAAGCAGGGCTTTGAAGTCTACACGGCTGCTGAGGCTGCCAAGAAGGCTGATGTTATCATGATCCTTATAAACGATGAGAAACAGGCCGATATGTACAAGCAGGATATCGAGCCCAATCTTGAGGCAGGAAATATGCTCATGTTCGCTCATGGTTTCAATATCCACTTCGGATGTATTGTTCCCCCCAAGGATGTAGATGTAACGATGATCGCACCCAAGGGACCGGGCCATACAGTTCGTTCAGAGTATCAGGCTGGCAAGGGTGTTCCGTGTCTTGTTGCTGTTGAGCAGGATGCAACAGGCAAGGCTCTTGATAAGGCACTTGCTTATGCACTTGCGATCGGCGGAGCAAGAGCAGGCGTTCTTGAGACAACCTTCAGAACAGAGACAGAGACAGACCTCTTCGGTGAGCAGGCTGTACTTTGCGGTGGTGTATGTGCACTTATGCAGGCAGGCTTTGAGACACTGGTTGAGGCAGGCTATGATGAGAGAAATGCATACTTTGAGTGTATCCATGAGATGAAGCTCATTGTTGA
>JAEEHY010000175.1 GCA_016281085.1 Lachnospiraceae bacterium | reverse complement strand
GGCATATACCTGCTTTTCATATGTATGGGCATTCGGCTCGGCAAACTTATTGATATCGATCACGTTGTTGTTGACCAGTGCATAATAAACATCGTCTATGGGAATCATCATCTTGGAAGATTTGACTTCACTGTTATTGTATTCCTTCATGTTTATTATTTTGGTCACAAGTATTCCGGCAAGCTTCTGCTCGAGCATATTATAGACAGCCTTCTGAAGATCCGAATCTATAGAAAGATACACATCCTGACCGGCAACAGGATCCTCATGGGAATCTGTTTCAAGTATCTTTCCGACGTTATCTGTAAATACAACATCACGTCCTTTTTTACCCTGGAGATAGTCCTCCATTGTCTTCTCAATTCCGGCTTTACCTACAATATCCGTCATATCATATTCATGGGTGGTCGATGCAGACAGCTCTTCAAGATCCTCTGTGGATGCATTTCCTACATATCCTATAATATGAGCAAAATATTGCGTATCGTTGTATCGCCTCAGCATATTCTCCGCAATGCTGACACCCTGAAGCTCATTTGAACACTCCAAGATCGCCGCAACTGTTTCCGGACTTACCTGGGATGCGATAACTGTGGACAGATATTTCTGATAGCTGTTCGTGCTCATCGCATAACGGACTGTGATTATCTTAAGGATCTCCTCTTCCGAGTATCCCTGCATGGGCAAGAATTCATCTTCCCCCTCCTCATTTTTACGTATGGTGCCTATCTGATATCTTTCCTTGGAACACAGATAACGTATCACATCAATAGCCGTGGAATTACGTTCCTCTTCAGTCAGTTCATCAAGCTTGGCATGACCGTAAACATCTGCGAGAAAACGAAGCAGTCTGGTATCGGAAACAACATACTCATAATGTCCGAACCTGTTTATTACGATCTTGAAGTCGTTGTTTACCTCATCACCGCAGCTCTCGATTATATTCACCGTTCTGATTATCGTATCGTTAAGAAGAAGATTTTTATCCGAGGTCGCCTCATAATTGTCTTCTATGGTGACGGAATAGGCCAGCTCGTTGTATGCAAGAAGATTACCGTTACGGTCGTATATATTACCGCGGGCACCGGGAAGTGATATTTCCTTCTTAATGGTCAGAGTGAAGTTGTTAAGATAATCCTCACCGTTTATGATCTGAAGAACAAAGAGCTTCTGTACAAGTACAAAAAACAAAGCTCCTATAATTATAGTGAGCAGAAAAAGTCGAGAAAATATAACGTTTTTGATCCATTCCTTAATATCCGCAAGCAAGCCTAGCTTCTCCCGATTTCATATTCCTCAAGACGTTCGTTGATAAACAGAATCCCTTTATAAAGAATAAATGTTATCAATACGGTATATACTATGTCCGGTATCATAATGTGTATAAAATAGTACCCAAGATGCATCCTGCCTCTTAACAGATACAGAAAGATGTAGCAGATAAAACAGTACAAAAGCTCGCTGCTTCCTATCATTATCATTGGCAGCTTAATATCCTCCGGATAGAAAATACTTCTGAAAAATCCGTTAAGATAACCTATTGTCATATAAACAAGAGCAAAAAAGCCAAGGATGTTCATGAAAAAAACATCCACCAGCAGACCGGCAACAAAACCGACAAACATCCCTTCTCTTTTTCCTCTCATCAGCCCAAAGGCCGAAGTTATTATCATAAGTATATTGGGAACTATACCGGCTATCGTAAATGCACTGAACAGAGTGGATTGAAGAAGATATCCGGTTATTATCATAAGAAAGACAACTATTCTTCTTAACATATTAATCCATCGTCTCCTTAAGCTCGGTTACGACAAGTACCGTACCAAGCTTCTTGAAATCCACAACCGGGGTTATATATCCTGATTTGGTGAGATTGTTTGCATCCGTCTCTATCTCGGAAATATAACCGACCGATATACCCGGAAGATATTTGTTGCTGATCGCGGAGGTGACTACCTGATCTCCCTTTATCACCTTGTTTTCTTCATCAATAAGCTGTGAGAAACGGATATAACCTTCATCCATCAGTTCCAGGTCCCCACTCACAACCAGTGTATCCGATGTGGACATTACCATTCCGCTCAGATTACTCGTATCGTCTATTATGGAGCGTACACTGGCCCAGTTGGGTCCTACCTTTGTTACTATTCCCACAAGACCGGTACCGGCCATTACGTTCATATCAGTCTTAATGCCGTCGTTACTGCCCTTGTCAATAACAAAATTGGAATACCAGTTACCGGTATCCTTCCCGATCACCCTTGCACCGACCTTATCATAATCGGTATACTGCTCATCAAGAAGAAAAAGACTTCGAAGCTCCGCAAGCTCATACTTGTCCCTGGTCAGGTCGTTTATCTGTATGGTAAGTTCATCGACCTTTTCCTTTAATTCCCTGTTTTCCTCATTTAGTTCATTGATCTTTCGGATATTCTCGGACCTGCCGGTAAGCCAACCTCCCGCAGAGGCTATCCCCTTTTGAAACGGTACTATAATATAACCGGCCACCGTTTCAACGGGTCCGGTTACGAAATCCGTGGTAAATGAAATAAGCATCATGCCTACACACAGAATTGACAATATTAAAAAAATATATTTAGAAGGGATAGAAATCTTATTTCTTCCGTATCCTTTTCTTGCCATTATATCCTCTTAGCGAACTCAATACTCAACATCCTGCATTGTACTTACAACGGAACGGAGGCTCTCTGTCTTGATTATCTGTGACAGGCCGTATGCAACGCTCTCCTCACCGTTCACGGAAAAATTAACCTTAAGTCCGGTACTCTTTGCAATAAGCTCATGAAGATCTCCTATCCCGGCCGAGCCGCCTGTCAAAAAGATGCCCTTTCTGTAAATATCGGCACCGAGCTCAGGGGGCGTACGTTCAAGGATAACACGTACACTGTCGATTATTGTCTCAAAGTTCTCACTCATGGCCTTCTCGATAAGATTTACGGGGATACTTCTTTCAACGGGCAGTCCCGTTACGATATCCCTGCCGTATACAACGGCATCCTCCTTATTCTCCTCAAGCTTGGGGAGTGCGATCTTAACCTTTTCCGCCGTCTTGATCCCTACAAGCAGATTGTATTCCTTACGTATGATGTTTCTTATGCTTTCATCAAACTTCTTTCCGCCTATCTTAATAAGCCTGCTGAGCACAATTCCACCCATTGACAGTATGGATATTTCCGTGGTTTCATAGCCTATATTAACGACAAGTATCCCCTGTGAGTTGACAACATCCACATCCAGTCCCACACCGTCCGCGATCGCTTTCTCAACAATATAGATATTTCGCGCCTTAACGTTTGATTCCTTTACAAGGTCATAGAAGGCTCTTTTTTCCACGCCTGTTATGTCAGTCGGAACGGAAATGTAGTAATCTGCACTTCTTATATTGTTGTTCATCGCATCATTAATGAAATTGCGCAGGAGGATCTGCATATGGTTAATGTCAGCGATCACGCCGTTTATAACCGGAAAAGAAACACTTATATTCTGCGGAGCCTTCTCATACATCTCAAATGCATGGTCTCCGTATGCGAACAGATTCTTCTTGTTCATTATCTTCTGTATCGCAATGATATTCTTCTGTGAAGTGATGGTTTCATTGAAACCGTTGTAAATCTTTATATTGTAAGTACCAAGATCTATGCCAAATGCGCTTGTCGACAAATCCAACCTCCTGATCACGGACTAAATTACACCCTGCTCCAACAGGCTTATATAACGTCCGTCCCCGATAATAATATGATCAATTAATCCTATATCCATCAAACTGCCTGCACTTGAAAGCTTTCGTGTGATACTGATATCTTCATTGCTCGGTGTCGGATCGCCACTCGGATGATTGTGCAGCATTATAAGTCCGACCGCCTTATGTTCAAGTGCCTTTATAAATATATCCCGTACTGAAACAAGGGCTTTATTTACTGTTCCGTTTGAAATGACCTCATCACATATAATACGCTGTGCCCCATCCGAATAAACGATCCTTATCTGTTCATATTCAAGATGACGCATCGTCTCCATATACATTGCCGCAACTGTTGCCGGTTCATCAAGCTTAACACGTTCCCTGTATTGCGCTCCGGAAAGCCTGCGGGCAATTTCCGCAACACATTTAAGTGTTATTGCCTTCACTTCACCCACACCGTCAATATCCTTCATATCCTGTATGCTCAGCCTGAAAAGATTCAGCAGCGAAGAAGATCCGTCAGCACATGTCAAGAGTTCTCTTGCAACATCAATACCTGTCCTGCCTTTACATCCGGTCTTTACAATAATTGCAAGAAGTTCGGAATCCGACAAAGCTCCCGCTCCGTATTTCATGAACCGCTCATAAGGACGGTCATCCGCGGGCATTTCCTTAAGTGTTAAATGTTTTATATCCATAAATCCCCTTTTACGGGGAATATGAAGACCGACCGGGTCCTGTTTAACCGAATATTTATATTTTAAACTTATGTCCCGAAATGTCAAGATATATTGAATACATAAGGCTTGACAAGTCCGTCGTTTTTCAGTTGCTGAACGGCACGCATTATACCGTATTTGACATGAGGGAAAGTAAGTCCCCCCTGAAAATACACATTATAAGGCTCTTTTATCGGTCCGTCCGCGCTCAGTTCGATCGAAGACCCCGAAACAAACGCACCTGCAGCCATTATCACATCCGAATCATATCCGGGCATCGCCCATGGCTCCGGGGTTACAAAGCTGTCAACCGGTGCTGCTGCCTGTATGCCCTTACAGAATGATATGACTCCCTCGGCACTTCCAAGTGTAACCGCCTGGATTATATCATGTCTTTCGGTTTCAGGTTCCGGATACACTGAAAACCCGATCCCCTTCAGCATGTTTGCTGCGAAGATGGCTCCCTTCAGCGCCGAGCTTACCACAGTCGGGGCAAGAAACAGTCCCTGATAAAAGCTCTGGATAACGTTTAATGACGCGCCCACCTCTTTGCCGAGTCCCGGAGACGTCAGCCTGTAGGCAGCCTTCTCAATACATTCCCTTGTACCTGCTATATAACCGCCTACCGGTGCAAGACCGCCTCCCGGGTTCTTTATAAGGGAGCCTACTATCATGTCTGCACCTCCCTGTGAAGGCTCGGTCCTTTCCACGAATTCACCGTAGCAGTTATCGACCATGCATATGACATCCTTCTTTATTCCTTTTATAAAGGATATGAGCTCGCATATTTCTCCGACCGAAAGCGTAGGTCTTGTCTGATATCCCTTGGATCTCTGTATCGTAACCATTCTGGTACGTTCATTTATCGCATTTCTTATTCCGTCATAATCAAAACTGCCATCTTCCTTAAGATCCACCTGCCTGTAACTTACTCCGTATTCCTTAAGCGATCCGCAGGAGGGCCTTATGCCTATAACCTCCTCGAGCGTATCATAGGGCTTACCTACAGGCGAAAGCAGTTCATCACCCGGACGAAGATTTGAGGACAGAGCCACGTTCAGGGCATGAGTTCCACACGTGATCTGCGGACGCACCAGCGCATCCTCCGTTTTAAATATATGAGCATACACCCTTTCAAGAGTATCTCTTCCGATATCATTGTAACCGTATCCCGTCGACATTGAAAAACATGCCTCGGAAACCCGGCACTCTCTTAAGGCGTCAAGTACCTTCAGCTGATTGAATTCGGCTGTTTCGTCTATCCTGTCAAATCTGTCCTTTAATCCGGCCAGCTTGGCACACGAATACTCATACACATCATCATCTATATCCAACTGTCTGTATAATTCGTTTATCTCCAAATCCTTACCTCTTTCTGATTGTTTCTTTTAACTATTCAGAACAGGCTCAAAATACTTCGTATTTTTCGCTGTTTTGGATTCATCCAATACATAAATTTATAAAATATGCTGTTTACATGCAAGCATGACACATCATATTTTAAAATTTATGTGCTGTTCTGAATAGTTACCATATTCAGAACAGGCTCAAAATACTTCATTATGAATTCAAGTATCTTCTCATCATCATAATCAAATTCGTCCTTGTTTATCATGATCACATCACGCTCACGCCTGAACCATGTAAGCTGTCTCTTGGCGAAATGTCTTGTATCGCGTTTTATTGTATCTATCGCATTTTCCAGGGTTATATTACCTTCAAGATAATCTATTATCTCTTTGTATCCCAGTCCCTGCATCGACACCATTGAGCCGTCACATCCGATCTCAAGAAGCTGCTTTACTTCATTTACAAGGCCTGCCCTGATCATATCATCAACACGTCTGTTGATACGCTCATACAGAAGATCCCGCGGCCGGTTCAGAACAAAATATCTGAAATCATACGGAGATTCCCGTTTCCTTTCCTCCTCGTTATGTTCGGAGATCTTCTTACCTGTTTCATGAAAGAATTCAAGAGCCCTTGTAACCCTTTTAATGTCATTGGCATGAATATATCCTGCCGCACCGGGATCACATTTTTTCAACTCATCATGCAGATATCCGTTCCCCTTCTCTTTTGCAAGCCGGAACAGTTCCTCTCTGTACGGAGTCTGTGCATTATCCGTAAAATCAATATCATACAGAAGCGCCTGTATATAAAAGCCCGTACCACCCACTATTATGGGTATCCTGTCACGCGACAGGATCTCCTGTATTGCCCTTAAGGCCTCCTCCTTGAACCTTGAAACGTTGTAGTCTTCCGTAGGCTCAAGCACATCGATCAGATGATGAGGTATCCCCTGCATCATTTCTTTTGTGATCTTGGCTGTCCCTATATCCATATGCCGGTATACCTGCATGCTGTCAGCCGATATTATTTCACCGTCAAGCCTTTTTGCGAGCTTTATGGACAATTCGGTTTTACCGACACCGGTCGGACCCGTTAATATAAGCAGGGGACTTTTATCCATTTCTGCGCATCTCCATATGTCACGATACGTTTAAACATCTTTTCCACCTCATTCTTTGTGAATGATATTATGGTGGGTCTTCCGTGAGGACAGTTGAACGGATTGTCAAGAGTAAGTAATTCATCAATAAGAGCGGCAGCCTCTTCATATGAAATCCTGTTATTGCCTTTGACTGCGCTCTTACATGCCATTGTGGCGATCCTGTGATCGATCGCATCTATGTTTCTTGACTGTTTGTCGTTCATAAGCTCATCCATAAGATCATGGAAGTATTCATCCGCTCTCAGGCCGAACAGTTCTGTAGGTATCTCACGTATGGAATATTCATTACCGCCGAACTGTTCTATCTCGAAACCGACCTTCCTGAAATTATCCGAGTACTTATCCAGTACGGCTTCCTCGCTTTTACTCAGAGTGACGATGATCGGAGGATTCAACATCTGTGAGTGCACTTCACCTTCTGCAAACTGCCTGATAAGACGCTCGTATTTAATCTTTTCATGAGCTGCGTGCTGATCGATTATGTACAGTTTATTGTCCATTTCGACCAGCCAGTAGGTTTCAAACAGCTGGCCTATGATCCTGTGTTTTCGTATTCCCTCTTCACTCAGGAACCCGTGTTCAAACATTGACAGCTGTTCATACTCATTGCCGCCGGAATTATTTCTGTCCTTTTCATCCGCTTCTAAGATCTTTGCTCCGTTTTCTTTTTCAGCATCGTAAGCCTTCGCTTCACTGGATACATTTATATCTGTATCATCCGAAACATTGATGGCTGTAATATCCCTATATGCGGGTACGGTCCTGTATTCTTCGGTATGTTTCGGTCTGTAAGTGCCCTCTTCTTTTACATAGTCGGGAGTTCTTCCCGCATCAATATATCCGGTAGTACCGCCGCCATGATTTTCATATCCGCTGTTATCGGTATTATTATCCTTACGTGAGTCAAAACCGAATATACTCTGTGTCTCAAACGGCTCCGGTCTGGTCCTTTCAGGTGATATCTTTTCCCTTTCGTTATTTCTTTCTTCCTCGTGCATATCGTGGATCAGCTCTTTGTGTGAAAGCACATCTCTTATACCGTCAACAAGAAGATCGTACAGCTGCGCGCCTTCAAGAAAACGTATCTCCTTTTTGGCCGGATGAACATTTACATCAATAAGCTCCGGTGAAATACCGATATAAAGGAAAACAACCGGATATTTATGAAGCATCAGATAGGGCTTATATGCTTCATCCAATGCACGTCTTATAACAGTACTCTGGATATAACGATTGTTTACGTAGTATATCTCGAAGCTCCGGTTTCCTCTTGAAAGCTCCGGTTTACATACATATCCTCTTATTGTAATGTCTCCGTCAGTGATATCTATAGGCAGCAGCCCGTTTACCATATCACGACCGTACAGTCCGTAAATTATGTCCGGTATCTCACCGTTACCGGAGCTCTGCAGCCTGGTATTGCCATTTATTATAAGCTTAAATGCTATTCCCGGATGGGACAGCATTACCTTTTCCATATAATCCGATACGTAGCTTCCCTCTGTCTGGGGCGTCTTTAAAAATTTCCTTCTGGCCGGCGTGTTATAAAATAAGGCTCTTACGATAAATGTAGTTCCCTCGGGTACGCCGACATCATCAAAACTCATTTCACGGGACCCCTCTATACAGTATCTGGTGCCTGTGAATTCATCCTCTGTTTTTGTAAGCAGTTCAACCTTCGATACAGCCGCAATGCTTGACAGAGCCTCACCTCTGAAACCGAGACTTCCGACATTTATAAGGTCTTCTATAGTTCGTATCTTGCTTGTGGCATGTCTTAAAAAGGCTGTCTTAACCTCGCTTTTGGGTATACCGCAGCCATTGTCCGTAACACGTATAAAGGATGTTCCGCCATCCTTTATCTCAACGGTGATCGCAGTGGCATTCGAATCTATCGAATTCTCAACCAGCTCCTTTACGACTGACATCGGACGTTCGACAACCTCACCGGCGGCGATCTTGTCTATGGTATTTTTATCAAGAACAAGTATGTTTCTTTCCATGATCAATCCTTATAACTGCTTCTTGTTTCATTATAGTGAATGAACTTAATCCGTTCAGGCTATCCCTTAATATGTCCACCGGTTTACAAGCTTATTCTGCAGCTTACTCAGGGTGTTCATCGCTTCCATGGGAGTCAGATTATTAATATCCAGTTCCTTGATCTCATTTATGACATCATCATCGGTCACTGTATCAAACAGAGACATCTGATTAAGATCGACCTCATCAAGCCTCTTTACGTTTCTCTTCCGGCTGTCCTTCTTATCTGCTATGCTGCGTACGTTTATGGCAATATCATTGTCGGAAAGCTCATCTACTATTTCCTTTGCACGCTCGATCACTGCATCGGGTACTCCGGCCAGCTTTGCAACCTGTATTCCGTAGCTCTTATCAGCACCACCTCTGACGATCTTTCTTAAGAATACTATATTGTCACCCTGCTCCTTTACCGCTATACAGTAGTTATTGACCGAATTAAGCTTGCCTTCAAGCTCGGTAAGCTCATGATAGTGTGTTGCAAACAGTGTTTTGGAACCAAGGAGCTTGGGATTTGATATGTATTCCACAACAGCCCATGCAATTGACAATCCGTCAAAGGTTGAGGTACCTCGTCCTATCTCATCAAGTATAAGGAGACTGTTCTGGGTTGCATTTCTTAAAATATTCGCAACCTCAGCCATTTCAACCATAAATGTACTCTGTCCGCTTGCAAGATCATCAGAAGCCCCGACACGCGTGAATATCCTGTCCACTATTCCGATATTTGCTTTGGATGCGGGCACAAAAGAACCTATCTGCGCCATAAGTACTATTAGCGCCGTCTGCCTCATGTAGGTGGATTTGCCGGCCATATTCGGACCGGTTATTATTGATATACGGTTATCCTTATTGTCAAGATGAGTATCGTTGGTAATAAACATATCCGAGCTCAACATCTTCTCAACAACCGGATGACGCCCTTTTTCTATGTCAATGATACCCTTTTCATTTATCTTCGGCCTGCAGTACTGGTTTTTCTCCGCAACATATGCAAAGGAGGCAAGTGCATCAAGGCTTGCTATCACGCCGGCACTCTGTTGTATTCTTTCAATATTCCCGGACAGTGTGTCCCTGATCTCGCAGAACAGATCATACTCAAGAGAAAAAAGCTTTTCTTCTGAATTCAGGATGGTATCTTCCAGCTCTTTCAATTCATCAGTAGTATATCTTTCCGCATTGGTCAGTGTCTGTTTTCTTATATAATCATCCGGAACAAGCTCTTTGAAGGAGTTGGTCACTTCAAAATAGTATCCGAAAACCCTGTTATATTTTATTTTGAGATTCTTGATCCCGGTTCGTTCCCTGTCCCTGGCCTCAAGATCCGCAAGCCAGCTCTTTCCTTCCCGTTTCGCATTTCTTAATGAATCAACGGTCTCATTGTATCCTTCCCGTATGATCCCGCCTTCTTTTATCTGAATAGGAGGTTCATCTGATATTGAAGCCCCTATAAGTTCATGCAGATCCTCAAGAGTATCAAGATCCTCATACAGCTTCTTAAGAACATCCGACTTAAAATCAGCCAACTGCTGTTTTATCGGCTTCAGCATTTCAAGAGAAGACCCAAGTGCAATAAGATCTCTCGGATTCGCTGACTTATATACCACGCGGCTCATCAGACGTTCAAGATCATATACGGGATTCAGATACTCACGTATTTCTTCTCTTGTTATGGCATTGTTCAGCAGCTCACTTACCGCATCAAGACGGTCGTTTATAGCCGTTCTGTCAATGAGAGGTCTCTCAATCATCGATCTTAAGGCCCTGCCACCCATTGCCGTTTTGGTCCTGTCCAGGATTCCCAGCAGAGAGCCTCTTTTTTGTTTGTCCCTTATAGTCTCGGTCAGTTCCAGGTTTCTTCTTGTGGCAGAGTCAAGGACCATATACCAGGAAACATCATAGGTTTTTATGGTACGGATCTGCGCAAGTGAATTCTTCTGTGTTTCATGAAGATACTGAAGGAGCGCACCTGAGCTTATGAGCGCACAGTCACGCTGTTCAAGATTAAAGCAGCTTACATTGTTAACGCCGAAATGTTCCTTTATGCTTCGTTCACACAGCTCCTCGTCAAAATACCATGCCTCAACCGGATAAACGGCAACCGAAAGCCTGTATTTAAGCTCATCAATATCCACTCCGGACACGAAAAACGGATCATTGCATATGATCTCGGCAGGTGAATACTTGTATATTTCATCACAAAGCCTGCGTCCGCTGTCTATTTCGGTTGACAGGAATTCACCCGTTGTCACATCACATACCGCGACTCCGAATCTGTCCGCAATATATGAAATGCACATAAGATAGTTGTTCTTTGTTTCTTCCAGGGAATTCATGTCAAGATTGGTTCCCGGAGTGACTATTCTTGTGACTTCCCGCTTCACAAGCCCTTTTGCAAGCTTGGGATCCTCCACCTGCTCGCATATGGCCACCTTATAACCCTTTGATATAAGCCTGTTAAGATAACCCTCCACAGCATGAAAAGGAACTCCGCACATCGGAGCCCTTTCCTCAAGTCCACACTGTTTTCCTGTTAATGTAAGTTCAAGTTCCCTGGATGCAGTTATAGCATCATCAAAGAACATTTCGTAGAAATCACCCAGGCGGTAAAAGAGGATACAATCCTTATACTCCTCCTTTGTCTCAAGGTATTTCTGCATCATTGGTGACAGTTCAGCCATTTTCTACCTCAAAGAACTATTTTTCTTCTGCCTTTTTCATCTGTTCCGCCAACGGTTCACGTACCCTCTGTCTGGTAAGTTCAACAAGTGAAAGGGCTGTTACATCATGGAAGTCGGTCTTCACCGTATCAAGAGCGATCAACTCCCTGAGCTTTTTGATCAGATGCTTAAGATTCTCCTCATCCGCCATATTAATATAATCGATTATGATTATACCACTCAGATTACGGAGTCTTATCTGTCTGCATATCTCTTCCGTTGCTTCAAGATTTGTTTCAAAAAATGTTGTTTCCTTATCCTTTGTCCCGGTTGTTTTTCCGGTATTTACATCTATCGTATTCAGAGCTTCGGTCTGTTCTATATACAAAAAGCCTCCTGATTTAAGCCATACCTTTTTAGCCGTTGCCTCTTCCAGTCCCTTATCTATGGAGTACAGCTTACTCAGCGGAAGAAGCTTACCCGAATACTTTTCAAGTGTTATGTTGGGATTGGAACTCTTAAGTGTTCCGATAACATCGGCTTTCAGGCTTTCATAGATTTCCTCATCATCGGTAATTATCTTCTTAAGTGAGGTTGTATTGGCGTTAAAGCAGTACTTGATCCATTCGTTTTCGGTCTTGTACAGTATGCTTCCGCATGTCCTTTTATCAGCCGAACTCAGAATTTCGTCCATATTTCCCGCCAGTGTGTCAGCCTCGGAAAGAACATCACGAAGGCCTGCGCCTATGCAATTGGTTCTTAAAGTAATACCATATTCAAGATCACTCAAAAATACTCCGTATAATCTTCTGAGTTCCTTGCGTCTCTCATCCGAAAGCTTTTTGGATATTGCAAAATCCTTATTTGCATTGGTAATAACGGTATAGATACCGCTCAGAGAAAGCTCATCTGTAAACACCGGAGCCTTATCCTTATTGCCTCTTTTTTTCAGCTGAAGAGCAACCATTTCACCCGTTCTGTATTTGTTACTCTTAAGGAAGCCGGTCTTTCCGTCACCGTAATTTATGAAACAAGCACCAATATTGGGAACCTGTTCCTTGATCTCGCATACATATATATTACCGATCGTATCTTCATCCTTTTTGAAGAGCTGATATTCCAGCGGTCTGTCCCCGTCCGTACTCATAAACAGTATCGAGTCATTGTACCTTGTGATTATAATGTTCTGTTCATTCATTGGATGCTCCCTCCTATTTCATCAAGACTTGTTAGTACATCATTTATCATTGTGTATATTTCTTTTCTTCTTATCAGCAGAGCAAATTCATTTAATTCTCTGTTCTCACTCTCAAAGACGGCTCCGACAACCAGCTCAGGCTTTATATTAAGCATACTTCCGCATGAAAGACACATCTTAATACATTCGTCATCACCGCCAAAAGAATAAACTCCGGGTTTTATGTCAACTATCGTCTCACTCTTCTTCGTTTTTTTCAGAACCGGTATTGTATCCTTTTCATAAAGATCCTCAAGCTTCTTCATAAACGGAAAATCAGGTGCATATCCCTGTCTGAAGCGCACCTCATAATCGGCTGCTCTGATACTGGCCATCGCATTATCCGCATTTTCCGGCAGCTCTTTAAACGAAAGTATCCTTACTCCTTCCACATTGTTATCGTTCATTCTCCGGATAGCGGTTTCAGATGATATCCGTTCTGTTATTTCAATGTCAACATACTCCGCATCACTTTCAACTCCTATCCCCAGAGGCATTGCGAACGACATTACCTGATGCGGACTCATTCCCGTCGTATAAGCTATGGGAATATCGGATCTTCTTAACAGCTTTTGGAAATAACGCATTATGTCAAGATGCCCTATGAACTTCATGGTTCCTTCCTTGGCGAATTTGATCCTAACCTTCATAGCATACACCTCCGCCAAAGACCCTTGCTCCGCATCCCGAGCATCCGGCCCGGCAGTTTTGAGTAACCTTTTCGTTTAACGCATTGTCCCATTCTCTTTTTAAAAATTCCCTGCTCACACCGACATCTATCATGTCCCACGGAAGAAGTTCATCTGTCGAACGTTCCCTGGATGTATAGAAAGCAACATCAATACCGCAGGCATCAAAGGCATCAAGCCATGGCTCTTCCCTGAAGGTTTCGGTCCATGCATCAAACAGGCAGCCTCTTTTGTAGGCTTCAACCAGTACCTTTGAAAGACGTCTGTCACCTCTTGCAAACACTCCTTCAAGAACACTCACATCAGCCTCATGGTAGTTGTATTTAATACTTTTGCTGTTTAACTGTTCATGCATACAGTCATTCACAAAGTGAGCTTTATCAAGAAACTGCTGTTTGGTATTCATCGATGCCCACTGAAAGGGTGTAAACGGTTTGGGTACAAAGAATGAAGTAGATGATATGATCTGTACCCTTCCCTTCCTCTCGCTCTTGGGGATCAGTTCATAGTAAAGCTTCGCTATCTCGTTGGAAAGCTCGGCAATCCCGCGCATATCCTCTTCCGTTTCGGTGGGAAGCCCAAGCATAAAATACAGCTTAACCCTTGTCCATCCGCCCAGGAAAGCCTGTGTTGCACCCTCCATAATGTCATCAACGGTGAGTCCCTTATTAATGACGTTCCTCAGTCTCTGCGAGCCGGCTTCGGGAGCAAATGTAAGCGAACTCTTACGGATATCCTGGATCTTACTCATAACATCCAGAGAAAATGCATCTATCCTTAACGACGGCAGGGAAATGTTAAGTTTCTTTTTATCTGCATGATCCACAAGAAAGTTAACGAGCTCCTCCAGCCCTGAATAATCACTTGAACTCAGGGAACTCAGCGATATTTCCTCATGTCCCGTATTATCAAGCATTTCAACCGCATAGGATTTCAACAGTTCCACATCCCTTTCCCTTACGGGACGATATATCATGCCTGCCTGGCAGAAACGACAGCCTCTTATACAGCCGCGCTGTATTTCCAGGGTCACCCTGTCCTGCGTGACCTTGATGAAAGGGACAACAGGTTTCACCGGATAATATGTATCCGACATATTCATTTCTATTTCCTTACGGATGGTCCTCGGGACATCGGGATACACAGGTTCAAATGAATTGAGTATTCCGTCATCATCATACCCTGCCTCATACAGGCAGGGAACATACATTCCGCTTATGTGTGAAACGTTACGAAGGAACTCCCTTCTGCTCATACCGCTCTTTTTATACTTCCTGTACAGGTCGATAAGCTTCCTGTACGCGGTCTCCCCTTCACCTATATAGAATATATCAAAGAAATCCGCAAGTGGCTCAGGATTGTAGGCACACGGGCCTCCGCCTATAACTATCGGATGTTCCTCTGTCCTGTCCGCGGCCATCAGCGGGATATGTGAAAGGTCAAGTATCTGCAGCACATTTGTATAACACATTTCGTACTGCAGGGTAATACCCAGAAAATCAAACATGTAAACCGGATCCTGGGACTCGAGGGCAAAAAGAGGTATATTTCTCTCTTTCATGATCCTGTGAAGATCAACCCACGGAGAATATACACGTTCGCACCATACATCATCAAAAGTGTTGAACATGGAGTAAAGTATCTGTATTCCCAGATGCGACATACCGATCTCGTAAACATCGGGAAAACACATGGCAAATCTTACATCAACCATGTTCTTATCCTTGTAAACACTGTTTACTTCGTTACCTGTATATCTGGCAGGCTTCTCTATAGTAAGTAAAATCTCTTCGCTTAAAGCGGTCTTAATCATATATGCTCCGTTTGCTCATTCCCGTTAACGGTTAGCCAGTTCCTTGGTGATATCTGTCCAGTCAAGCCCGCATTCCGCCATCAGTACCATAACATGATACAGGAAATCGGCTATCTCATATTTAACCTCTTCCTTATCGGGATTTTTGGCTGCAATAACTATTTCCGTTGCTTCCTCGCCGACCTTTTTGAGTATCTTGTCGATACCCTTGTCAAAGAGATAATTGGTATACGAACCTTCCTTGGGATTGTTTTTTCTGTCAATTATTACTTTATATACATCCTCGAATACGGTCAACGGATTAACTGCCTTCTGATCAACATGAACGATATCATTAAAGAAACAGGAATAGCTTCCCGTATGACAGGCGTTCCCTATCTGGGCCACCTTTGCAAGTATTGTATCCATATCGCAGTCGGCTGTGAGCGATTTAACATACTGATAATGACCCGATGTATCGCCCTTTACCCACAGTTCATTTCTGCTTCTTGAATAATATGTCATTATGCCGGTTTCAATAGTTTTATTGTAGGCTTCCTCATTCATATAAGCAACCATCAGTACTTCATTTGTCTTATAATCCTGAACCACAACGGTAATATGACCGTCCGAATTGGTTTTAAAATCATCAAATCTGTACGGACTCTTAAAAATACAGGTATCGATCCCCCTGTCATTCAGCCGGTTTTTAACTGCACGAAGCCCCTGAGTGTTATCATTGGCAAATCGTCCGGAAATGCCTATAACACAGTCATTTCCGAGTATTTGTACAGCCTGGTCCTCGTCACAGCTTCCTGTTATGGGAATTAACTTAAGCCCCTTATAGGAATCGGCAACATTATCATTAAGTAATAACACTCCGTAGGTGTATTCCCTTATAAGATCGATAGATTCAAGTACCTGCTCAAGCGCATCGGCACAGACAAATATCTTATCCTTTGAGAAACGCTTGCTGACCTCTTCTATAAGATCTATATTGTCCTGTTTCGCAAGATTAAGAGCGGCATAACGGCAGCCTGCGTAAAGTATCTTCTTTACATCCTCGCTCCTCTTGATATTACCGGCACCGATGACCGGTATATCCACACTTCTGTTTATTTCCCTCATGATATGAAGGGCTTCATCATGGGATGAGTCATCATATGACTGATCGAAGATTATGAGCATATCTGCTCCGAGATTGCAGCATTTCATAGCATAACCGACAGGATCGTCGCTTATCTTTGTTTCGTCGCTAAAGTCTTCATAAAGCCTGCCGTCCTTAAGATACAGGCAGGGAATGATCATCTTTTGTGCCATTAGAGTGTTCCTTTCGTAGACAACACATCACTGATGCGTTCATCATAGCTTACAGCCATATCAAGTGCCTTGGCAAATGATTTAAACATTGCTTCCGCAATATGATGCGAATTGGTCCCGGATATGACCTTTATATGCAGATTCATCATAGCCGAATAACTTACCGCATAGAAGAACTCCCGTATAAGCTCCGTATCAAGATATCCGATCTTTTCGGTATCAAATGCGGCCTCATAAGAAAAATACGGTCTTCCGCACAGATCGATCGCACAGAGTACAAGTGCATCATCCATCGGAAGTATCATATATCCGTATCGTTTGATCCCCTTCTTGGAGCCGACAGCCTTGCGTATCGCATTACCGAGAACTATACCTGTATCCTCAACACTGTGGTGTCCGTCCACATGAAGATCGCCCGATACATTAAGCTTAAGATCGAACAGACCGTGCTTGGTAAAGCCTTCCAGCATGTGATCGAAAAAGCCGATCCCTGTTTCGATCTCAGCATCGCCTTTCCCGTCCAGATTAAGCTCAAGGCTTATCTGGGTTTCCTTAGTATCTCTCTTAACCTTTCCTATTCTTTGTTCACTCATATATATATCTCCGTCTGTTTACTTTTGATACGACAAATTAAATATGTGTCAGCCCAAATCATCAAACCTTACCTTTATCGAATTGGCATGTGCTGTAAGACCCTCTGATATCGCAAATGACATTATATCATCGGCCGCTTCCCTGAGCGCATCACACGAGTACGATATTATACTTGACTTCTTTATAAATGCATCAACCGAAAGGGGCGAAAAGAATTTAGCCGTTCCGTTTGTCGGTAATACATGATTGGGTCCCGCATAATAATCCCCGAGTGGCTCGGATGAATACTCACCGATAAAGATCGCTCCTGCGTTACGTATCTTGGTCATAACATTGAAGGCATCTTTCGTAAGTATCTCGAGATGCTCCGAGGCTATCTCGTTTGCGGTCCTGCAGGCTTCATCGATGTCATCGGCTATCAGTATATATCCGTAGTTTTCAAGAGACTTAAGTATGATCTCACTTCGTTCAAGTTCGGCGGTAAATCCGTCTATCTCGGCATTTACCTTATCTGCCAGCTCTCTTGATGTCGTGATAAGGATCGAGGATGCAAGCTGGTCATGCTCTGCCTGTGAAAGGAGATCGGCAGCTACATACCTTGGATTGGCAGTTTCATCGGCAATCACAAGTATCTCGCTGGGGCCCGCTATACTGTCTATGCTGACATGGCCGAATACTGCCTTCTTGGCCAATGCCACGAAGATGTTGCCGGGTCCTACGATCTTATCAACCTTCGGTATTATATCTGTTCCGAATGCAAGGGCAGCTATTGCCTGCGCCCCGCCAACCTTATATATTTCATCCACTCCGGCTATGTGCGCGGCTACAAGCGTCGCGGCAGTGACCTTACCGTCCGCACCGGCCGGCGTTACCATGACTATTCTGTCTACTCCCGCTACCGATGCCGGTATTATGTTCATAAGTGTGGAGGAAGGATATGCTGCCTTTCCGCCCGGTACGTATACTCCTACTTTTTCAATGGGAGTAATCTTCTGTCCCAGAATGGAACCGTCTTCCTTAGTATCGATCCAGCTGTTCTGCTTCTGCTTCTCATGATATGCTCTTATATTTGCGGCAGCTCTTTCCATAACTCCGATAAGTTCTTTGTCATAACCGTTTACAGCCTCGTCGATCTCTTCCTTTGTTACTTTTATGCTTTCAGAGTCAAGGCTGCATTTATCAAACTTCAGTGTGAGCCTGAACAGGGCTTCATCTCCGTTTTCCCTTACATCATTGATTATTTCCTTAACAGTCTCCTCATATTCGGTATACTGTGAAGGGCTTCTTTTTAAAAGATCCTTCACTATATTTCTTCGTGTTTCTTCCGTAAGCTTTACGATCCTCATAGTTTCTCCTTTATATCTCTGATGATCCTGTTTATCCTTTCGGCTTCCATCTTCATGCTGACCTGGTTGACGATCATCCTTGCCGACAGGGGGCACACTTCCTCAAGTACCTTGAGTCCGTTTTCTTTAAGTGTTGAACCCGTTTCGACAATATCCACTATTACCTCCGACAAGCCGACAATGGGTGCCAGTTCGATGGACCCGTTCAGCTTTATTATGTCAACCGTCTGATGCTTCCTGTTGTAGAAATAATCCTTGGCTATATGCGGATATTTGGTGGCAACCCTGATCATTTCATGGTGCTTAAGAAGCTCTGCCGATGATTCGGGTCCGCACACGCACATACGGCATTTACCGAAGCCGAGATCCAGAACCTCATAACACTTCCTGTCCTCTTCAAGGATCGTATCCTTTCCCACCACACCTATATCCGCGGCACCGTATTCAACATAAGTCGGAACATCCGGTCCCTTTGCCAGAAAGAACTTAAGCTTAAGTTCTTCATTTACAAATATCAGCTTCCTTGTGGATTTATCCATCATTTCCTCACAGGTTATTCCGATCTCCTCAAGCAGCTTAAGTGTTTTATCGGCAAGCCTTCCCTTGCCCAGCGCAAACGTAATATAATTCATAATGCCCCTTTATCTGTCAGACCATTTTGGTCTTTATCTTAAATCCATTATCTTTAATCTGCGGTTTTCTGCGTAGGTGCCTATATCCCTTCCGCCCAGTGTTTCCTCGCTCATAAGGACGACCGTACCGTTTCCTTTCCTGAGCCTGTCAGCCTCCTCATAGGCCCCGGGATATGAGCTCTCATCATATATTATCAGGAAGCTCTCTCTCCCTGTTTCCTCAGCCGTTATCTTCTGTCTGTTAAGCACTGACATAAGCTGGTCAAGCTGGATACAGAAGCCCACGGCGGGAGCTTCTTTTCCGAACTCGCTGAGCAGATTGTCATAACGACCACCTTTTATTATAGCATCTCCGCTCCCGTATGTGTATGCTCTGAAAATGATGCCGGTATAATAATTGTACTTGCTGAGCATACCAAGATCGAAGGAAACATACTTCTCACAGCCGTTTATCCTAAGACGGTCGTATATAGCCTCCAAACGGCTGATGGCGGCACGCGAACGCTCATTGGTAACATAGCTTGAAGCCTCGTTAAGAACATCGATACCTCCGAAAAGCAAAGGCATACGTCCGAATATCTCCTTTACATTATCCTTAAGCTCAAGTGAATCCAGTATATCAAGTGTTCCGAAATGGTTCTTGTCATTTATCATTTCGCGCAGCATCAGCTCATTGTCTTCATCTATACCATGCTCGGCACACAGGCCCTTAAAGAACTCAAGGTTGCCTATACTGATCTGAAAATCATTCAGACCCGCAAGCTTAAGCGCCTCTGTTGTCATAAGAATAACTTCGACATCGGCATCAACACTTCCGTCATTTATGAGCTCGGCACCTATCTCCGTACTTTCCTTAAGCCTTCCCTGATAATCCGAAGCATTGTTAAATGTGCTGCCTGTATAACAGAAACGTATAGGAAGCGTTTCCTCTGCAAAATACTTGGCGGCCGCCCTTGCGATCGACGGAGTGAAATCGGGACGCAGGGCAAGAGTATTCCCTTCCTTGTCAAAGAACTTATACAGCTCCTTTGACGGTATTGTTCCTATGTTACCGGAAAAAATATCGAAAAATTCAAAGCTCGGTGTCTGTATATCCTCATAACCGTATCTGTTGATAAGGTCATTCAGCCTCCTCTGTATGAGCAGCTTATGCCTGAATTCATCTCCGTAGATATCCCGTACGCCCTCGGGAGTGTGGATCAGTTTTTTCTGCATTGTTAATCCGTCCTTACTTTAGTGTGATAACGTGGTAATGAATTACCACGAAATTATATTAAAATACCTGTCCCGTGTCAAGTCCTAATCTCTTTCCTGCAGATCCTTATTCAAAAGATCGAAATAAGGCACCATGACACCATGCTTGTGTTTTATAATATATGCTTCGTCCAATTCCTCATACCTAAAGCTCTTCCTTCCTCCCTCCAACATGCGGTTCCAGAATTCCATCAGCTTCGAAAGCTTCAGATAATAAAATATATCCAAAGAAGAAAAATACACAAGGAAAAAGGCTATGCCTCCCTGTTCTTCGAATTCATTCATGAACGCAACCTGATGCTCATGTATATTGGCAAGTGCAAACGTTTCTTTTGCACATTCCTTTGCATCGAAACACACCGGTATACCCTGTACGACTCCGATATAATCGACGGTACTTTTCTGATCGAAATACGCAAGTGTTATCTGTTTATTTGCCTTATCGATATTGATCGGAGTTATCGGTGTGGGTATCTTCTGTATTAATCCCAGCCTGTTATCCCTGTATTTGTCATTTGTTCTGTTTATAAGATCCTCAAGAGTAGACCCTCTGAGGCCCCTGCTGTTCCATGTGGGCATGATCTAAGGTCTCCTTATTCTATGATGAGTCAATGTTCAAAAACGTACTTTGGATATGGCAAATCTCACTCCGCATCGTATTTAAGTCCAAGACGATCACACATATTTATGAACTCCGGCGGTAACGGAGCCTTAAAGACTGTACCTGCCACTTCTTTAAGCACGCCTTCGGCATCCTCCGGTATTACAAGCTTATATGCATGAAGAAGCTGCGAAGTCCCTTGTAATACATCATGATATTTCCTGTTCAGAACCTTATCTCCGTACTTGTTATCACCAAGAAGCGGATGTCCGATGGAAGCCATTTGTGCTCTTATCTGGTGTGACCGGCCTGTGATCAATTCCACTTCAAGAAGTGTATTGTCATTATTATATACAAGAGGTCTGTACGCCGTTTCTATCTGCCTGCCTTCGCCTCCGTTCTTTTCATCGATCACAACGGAATTGGTTTTTTCATCCTTTATCAGAAAACCTTTCTTTGAGCCTTCCTTCTTTATGGCTCCCTTTACGATACATAAATAGTATTTATGTATTGTTCTTTGATAAAGTGCTTCATTTATTGTTCTGGCAGCAGCATAATTACAGGCAAATATAACGATCCCGGATGTATTACGGTCAAGTCTGTTACAAACCGAAGGCTTGAACATAAGCAGAGATTCACTGCTTAAAAGACCCTTATCCATAAGATATCCAATGCACAGTTCATTTAAAGAAAAGTCATCCTTTCCTGCCTTTTGAGAAAGAAGTCCGGATGGCTTGTTTAATATCATAAAATTGTCATCTTCGTAAATGATGAGCTTTTCTGTTTCATATTTCTTTGCCGGCAGGCTGTAGCCCTGTATCTCTTCCGATACCCTTTTCGATGACAGCCTGTTAAATGTATCCTCGGAAAAATATATCTTTATAACATCGCCGCTCTTAAGTCTTTCACTACCCGAAGCTCTGGCATCATTTAAGGTGATGTTTTTTTTCCTTAACATCCTGTAGATAAAACCGGAACCGGAATTATTCAGTATCTTCAGAAGCTGTTTATCAAGCCTTACTCCCTGCTCATCCTTTGATATCACGAATTCCCTCATTTGTTCTGACTCCCATGATTTGATGTTTCTCTGCTTTTATGCGGCTATATACTTTTCATCAGATCAGAGTATTACGGCTCTCAGGGTATTCAGCATCGGACTTTCGGATACATCCTCCGACTTCAGATTTGAGTTGATTTCATTGATACGCCTTATAAATGCATCCGGATCATCATAGAGCTTAACCGTACACTCCCTGAAGCCGTCGTTCTTAAGAACATTTAAAAGATGTTCCTTTAAGCCCTTCATATCCTTTTCATGATCGCCTTTCCCGGAAGGCTTACCCAGATAGCATACCGTCACCGTATTGCTTCTGCACGTCAGAACATCCACGAAATATGTTTTCTCATATGTTGTGAAAGGGGCCTCATAGATTGCCGGAATATCCTTTATCGCCGAAGAATAGTAATCGAATATTTCTGTTTTTAAAGATTTAAACCGCATGAACATAATAAGATTTACCATGCTTTTGCTTGCCGGAAGAATACTGAGTATGGCTATTATTGTCCATATGTTTTTTGTGGTATGTGTCGTGTAATATCCGAACAGATAAATACCTATCGCACAAATATAGAGAACCAGCGTAATGAGCATAACTCTCTTACGCTGGTAATTCACATAACCCCATTCACCTTTGTTTTTTTTCATAAAAAGTTCACGCCCTATATATCATTTGCCCAGCAGCCTGAGCTCCTCTTCGTTCAGCCTGCGGAATTCACCGGGCTTTAATGCTTCATCCAGCTTAACGCCTCCTACCGACAGACGTTTAAGATAGACTACCCTGGCACCATATCTGTAAAACATTCGTTTGATCTGATGGAAACGTCCCTCGGTTATGGTCAGTTCATAAGCATGACCTTCATAACCGTCAATAAGAGCCGAAGGCTTAAGAACCGCCGGAAGGCATATTTCATCATCACCGATATCAATACCCCTTTCAAATTCGTCAGCCGCATTGTCGGGAAGGCTTATGTCAGCAACAACATAATAAGTCTTCTCAACATGCTTCCCCGGTGATATAAGATCATGACACAGCTGACCATCATTTGTGATAAGAAGAAGACCTTCAGTATCCTTGTCAAGACGTCCCACCGGAAACAGTCCGGTTGTTTTCACATCCTTAAGATATCCTATAACAGTATCACTGAGCTTGTCCTTTACCGCACTTACACATCCCGCGGGTTTATAAAGCATATAGTACGAATATCTGCTGTAGGAAAGTTCATTACCATCCAAAGTCACCCCGGCATCTTCACTTATCTTGAAACCGGGAACAGTTACAACTTCACCATCAACAGTGACTCTTCCGGCCTTAATTGCCGGTACTGCCTGCTTGCGGCTCAAAACACCGCACTCTGAAACATATCTGTCAAGCCTTATCAACTCACTCATCAATACATTTCTCCAATATTTTTAACAACAGCCGCCATGTACGCTCTGTCGAGCTTATACTGAGCTTCTCCTTGGGTGTATGAATATCCTCTATCTGAGGTCCGAAGGAAACAATATCGATCCCCTTGACCTTATCAAATATAATACCGCATTCAAGACCCGCATGAATGGAAGTGATCTTCGGATGACGGTCATACAATTCCATATAGCAGGAGCTCACCAGATCTCTCAGCCTTGAGCGTTCCCTGTATTCCCATGCCGGATAATCCGATTCAACGACAAATTCCCCGCCGATAGTCTCTGTAAGATACTGGATCTTATCACTCAAAGCGCGTTTCTCCGAGGAAATTGAACTTCTTATACTGATTATAACCTCGAAATATGCTTCTCTTAACCGGACTATCCCTGCATTTGAAGATGTCTGGACCACGCTCTGGGCCTCGGGACACATCTTTTCAATTCCGTCGGGAATGGTCATAAGAAGAAAGATGACCCGTTCCTGCGTCTTGGGACTGAGTACACTTGTACTTATCGTTCCCCTGCATTCACTGTATATGGTGATATTATTTTCGATCTTTCTGTATTCGCTTATAATATTCAGCTCAAACTCAGTGATAAGATCCTCAAATCTTGTCGAGTCCTTTTCATCTATGAGTACGGATGCCTTGGCTTCTCTTGGTATGGCATTATCCTGCAGACCGCCTTTAAGATAATAAAGCTCGTAATTGATCTTTCCTCTTAAATGATGGAGAAGCCTTCCCATGAGAAGATTGGCATTTCCGCGATATTTATCTATCTCGGAACCGCTGTGACCTCCCAGCAGACCGCATATGACAATATCGTACGCAAGGCCGCTGCTCTCATGATATCTCACGGGCAGCATACATTTAACCTTTCTCCCGCCTGCGGAACTGGCCAGAACCTCGCCTTCCGTTTCATTGTCAATATTGATCATTCTTTTGGACTTGATAACGGAGCAGTCAAATGATGACATACCGCTCATACCCGTTTCTTCATCGGCTGTAAACAGACATTCCAGAGCCGGATGCCTGATGCTGTCATCATCAAGGATCGCGAGCATGTAGGCCACGGCAATACCGTCATCCCCGCCAAGCGTTGTGCCCTTTGCATACACGTAATCATCCATAACTGCAAGCTTAAGCGGATCCTTCGCAAAATCAAACCTTGCATCCGAATCCATGTTCTTTTCACAGACCATATCAAGATGACCCTGCAGCAATAACGGAGCACTGTCTTCACAGCCTTCGGTTGCCGGTTTACTTATGAATACATTGTTAAATTCATCATGAATATATTGAAGATTTCTGTCTTTGGCAAACGAAACACAGTAAGCTGCTATTGCGTCCAGGTTTCCCGATCCATGCGGGATCGCACAGATTTCTTCAAAAAAACGAAATACATTTTTCGGCTCTATATCCTTTAATAAACTCATATGATGCACTTCCAAAATAAACAGAATAGTTACATTATTTGTAACTATTCAGAACAGCACATATATTTTAAAACATGGCACGTCATGCTCGCATGTAAGGGACATGTTTTACAAATATATGTATTGGATGAATCCAAAACAGCGAAAAATACGAAGTATTTTGAGCCTGTTCTGAATAGTTACCATTATTTATTATTCAGCATATCAAGACTTATACCGCCTGTTTTAGACAGCTTAGACTTATTTGATGTTCCCTCAATCGATGCGATCTCTTTTTCAAGCTCCACCTGCGGATACAGGTCCGACCTGTTTTTATCTATTATCGTCTCGCAGTTCTTAAGACGCTCCAGCAATCCCGTGTATTTCGACTGGGCATCACCTATTGCCGTCTTTATTATTCCCTGCAGTTCAGCCAGCATATCATCGGTATATTTCATGGCAGACTGCCGTATGCCGTTCGCATCATTGGTCGCAGTATCGAGTATCTGCTGTGCCTGTGAAACAGCCTGCTGTACAACCTCGTTTGCCTGTGCATATGCCTGCTGCATGATCTCATGCTCATTTACCATATGATCAGTGTGTATCTGAGCTTCATTGATCATAGCCTCGGCCTTCTCCTTGGCATCATTTAAGATGGCTTCCTTATTACTTATGATCTTCTGATAGCGCTTGATCTCATCGGGAGTTTTCATCCTGAGTTCCCTTAAAAGCTCTTCAAGATGCTCTTTGTCCACAATGATATTGGCGCCTGAGAAAGCCTGGAACTTGCATCCGCTTATAAAATCCTCGATTTCATCAATTATCTGTTCAATCTTACTGCTCATTTATCCTCTCCTCACTCCTTGTTCCATACTTTTTATATATCATGTCAGCTATGAATGGCGGTACAAACTTACTTATATCGCCGCCAAAGCTGGCCACCTCCTTAACGGTCGATGAGCTGAGATATGCATATTCAAGACTTGTCGTCAGAAAGATAGTATCTACATTTTCACCAAGCTTGCGGTTGGTCTGTGCAAGCTGAAGTTCATATTCAAAGTCCGTGATCGCGCGAAGTCCCCTTATTATAACCCCCGCATCATTTTTCCTGCAGTAATCAACCAGCAGACCGTCGTAGCTTCCGACAGTAACATTGGGCATATCCTTTGTCACTTCTTTAATTATACTAACACGTTCATCAACAGAAAACAACGGAGTTTTACCTTTGTTGTTCAAAACACTGACTTCCAGACAGTCAAATATCTCAGCAGCTCTTTTTATGATATCAATATGTCCGTATGTTACGGGATCAAAGCTTCCGGGGTATACTGCTCTCTTCATATGCGCTCTCCATCTCTCAAACTCTGTATTTTCAGTTCTTCTTAAAACATTTCAAAAACAGGTGACAGTTATTCTTATATTTCTTATATTTGACGATCTCATACGGCAACGAAGAAACATAATCAAAGTCGGTATCATTCGAAGCTTCGATCACTATAAGAGCATCGTCTTTTACAAGTCCCGATGTGCTCAGATATTCAAGCACTGCCTTTTCAAAACCGTTCCCATAGGGCGGATCCATAAAAACAATATCAAATTTATCGTTTCCTTCAAGCCTGTGAAGGGCGGACAGAACGTCCGAAGCCATTATCCTGGCCCTGTCCGTGAAATGTGTCGTATTAAGGTTCTCTTTGATGCATGAAAGCGCATCCTTTCCTCTCTCAACAAATACGGCACGACCGGCACCTCTGCTCAGGGCTTCGATCCCTATGGCTCCGCTTCCGCTGTACAGATCAAGAAAAACAGTATCCGTGTAAATATACGGCATCAGTATATTAAACAGCGTTTCCTTTACCTTGTCCGACGTCGGCCGCGTATCATAACCTGCAGGAGCTTTCAGCTGCAGCCTCCTGGCACTACCCGCTATTACTCTCATCCTACCTCACCATCCGTATATCCTAAGTCCTTACCTTGGTTCCTTTTGCATCACGCTTTGCGAGCTTTAGCTTGTTGAGCTCTATCCTCTTTCCGTTAACATCGATAGTCACTTCAACTCCGTTGGTCAGCGGATAAACATCGGTAACCTCATCATTGCCAACCAGCTTCATGCCGCGGACTCCCGCTGCTCCTTTTTTCTTAAGAGGTATCTCATCAAGCGGAAACTTGAGGAAGTATCCGTCCCTTGTACGAAGTACTATATTACGTTCATCTATTATCGGGAACACGGCTATCACCTCATCGCCTTCGTTAAGCCCCGTTGCCGCTACCGAACGCTTCGTGATATCAAATTCGGTTCCGTATACATGCTTCAGCATTGATTTCTTTGTCGCGAAGCAAAGCTTCTGCATGATTATCTCCTTGAGATCACCGGCGTATACTATGATCTCATTGGCAGAACTGTAATTGCTGACATTGTCGACCGGTATGCCCTTATCCCTGAGCTTTCCGTGCGGAAGATCCACGACCTTGATGCTGTGCAGCATACCCGTATTGGTAAACAGGCAGACACGTCCTGTATTCATTACATGGAATACATACTTATTCTCTTCATCGACCGTTTCTTTGTTCTTCTCGTAAACAGACGTATCTATGGTTCTGGCATATCCGAAACGGTCCATAAGAAATACGACCTCAGTCTCCTCGACCTTTTTCTCTTCAAAAACTACGGCTGCAGCATTTTCTATTGATGTCCTGCGTTCGCGTCCGTACTCCTTCCTGTAACTGTCAAGCTCCTTAACAATGAGCCTGTCCATGGTCTTTGGATTGGTGATTATATCCTTGTATGCCTCAATATTCTTAAGAGTCTCTTCATGCTCCTTGATCAACGCCTCAAGTTCAAGACCTATGAGCTTATACAATCTCATTGAAAGTATTGCTTCAGCCTGTCTGTCTGTAAAGTCAAGCTGCTCCGCCATCTTCCTGCTGATGCGTGACTTAAAGTTAATTCCCTCGGTATTTCCTGATGTAAGACAGGCCTTGGCCATCTTAACATCCTTCGATCCTCTGAGTATCTCTATGATAAGATCTATGATATCGCAGGCCCTTATAAGACCCTCCTGTATCTCCTTCTTGTCAAGTTCCTTATTCAGAAGATTTCTGTACTTCCTTGTCCTTATCTCGCGCTGGAAATTAACATGATGCCTTATTATATCCTTTAATCCGAGTGTTTCCGGCCTTCCGTCAGCAACCGCAAGCATATTGACACCGAAGGTATCCTCAAGCTTTGTTTTCTTAAGGAGCATGTTCTTCAGGTTCTCAACATCGGCATCCTTACGAAGCTCAAGGACAATACGGATCCCCTCCTTGCTGGACTGATTGGAAATATCCACTATGTCATTAGTTTTCTTGGAATCTATCAGAGCCACTATATCCGTGAGGAACTTGCTGATATTCGCTCCTATCATCGTATAGGGGATCTCGGTTATTACAAGCCTGGTCTTGCCGGCCTTGCCCTTTTCATATTCAATCTTGCCGCGGATCTTGATCTTGCCGACACCGGTCTCGTATATTTCAAGCAGCTCATCCTTATTGACAACGATACCGCCGGTTGGGAAATCCGGACCGGGAATATATTCCATCAGTTCCGCAGTCGTTATATCGGGATTCTTAATGTACGCCTTAACTCCTTCCACAACCTCGGCAAGGTTGTGAGGCGGCATATTGGTAGCCATACCTACCGCAATTCCTTCAGTACCGTTTATCAGCAGATTGGGGATCTTGGCCGGAAGGACTGCCGGTTCCTTCTCGGTTTCATCGAAATTGGGGACAAAATCAACAACATCCTTATCAAGATCGGCAAGAATTGTTTCCTGTGTGACCTTCTCGAGCCTTGCTTCGGTGTAACGCATTGCAGCAGCACCGTCGCCTTCGATGGATCCGAAATTACCATGACCGTCAACCAGCGTCATACCCTTCTTGAAGTCCTGCGCCATTACCACAAGCGCATCATAGATCGAACTGTCGCCATGGGGGTGATACTTACCCATTGTATCACCGACGATACGTGCAGACTTCCTGTAAGGTCTGTCGTAACGTATACCAAGTTCATACATATCATACAGGGTACGTCTCTGGACCGGCTTAAGTCCGTCACGTACATCCGGAAGCGCTCTTGAAATAATAACGCTCATGGCATAGTCAATGTATGACTTCCTCATTACCTCCGAGAACTCGGTTTTTATTATCTGTTCGTCTTCTGATATTACTGCCATTTCCACTCCCTGTTTATATATCAAATATCAAGTTCCGCATCACGTGCATGTTTATATATGAAAGCCTTCCTCGGCGGAACTTCATTACCCATAAGCATTTCTGTCGTGTTACTTGCCAGACGCGCATCCTCTATTTCAACCTGCTTAAGCATACGCCTTTGTGGATCCAGCGTTGTCTCCCACAGCTGTTCGGCATCCATTTCACCGAGTCCCTTATAACGCTGAAGCGTGAAATCGGTATGAGACTTGCGATACTCCGACAAAGCCTTGTCATCATACAGGTATTCCTCCTTCCCCTTCCTGGGCATAGCCTTATAAAGGGGCGGCATTGCTATATATACATGTCCTTCATATATAAGCTCCGGCATAAACCTGTAAAACAGTGTCAGGAGAAGAGTCGAAATATGGGCTCCGTCCACATCGGCATCAGCCATGATGATTATCTTATCATATCTGAGCTTGGTGATATCAAAGTCATTTCCGTATCCTTCCGAAAAACCGCAGCCGAATGCATATATCATGGTCTTTATCTCGGCATTGGCCAGTACCTTGTCTATGGTTGCCTTCTCCACATTCAGTATCTTACCCCTGATCGGAAGTATGGCCTGATACATACGGTTTCTCGCAGTCTTTGCCGACCCGCCCGCCGAGTCACCCTCGACTATGAATATCTCACATTTGGAAGCATCCCTGCTCTCGCAGTTGGCCAGCTTGCCGTTGCTGTCAAAGCTGTATTTCTGCTTGGTGAGCATATTGGTCTTGGCCTTTTCCTCGGTCTTTCTTATCTTGGCAGCCTTTTCGGCACATGCGATGACAGCCTTTAAGTCTTCAAGGTTTCTGTCAAAATATCTTACGACTTCATCTCCCGTGACCTTGGCTACTGCCTTGGTTGCGTCCTGATTGTCCAGCTTGGTCTTTGTCTGGCCTTCAAAGCGCGGACTCGGATGCTTTATCGAGACAACCGCAGTCATTCCGTTTCTTATATCGGCACCGGTGAAATTGGCATCCTTCTCCTTAAGGATATTCAGCTCCCTGGCGTAATTGTTCATGACATTGGTGAACATCGTCTTGAAGCCCGTCAGATGGGTTCCGCCCTCCGAATTGTATATGTTGTTACAGAAACCCAGCACATTCTCATGAAAATCATTAACATACTGGAATGCAACCTCAACCTTTATTCCGTCTGCTTCGCCCCTGAAAAATACCGGCTCATGTATTGCTTCTTCATTACGGTTCATGTCACGGACAAAGCCAATGATACCGTCCTCTTCATGAAAGGTCTCAGTCTCGGGAATCTCCTGTCTGTTATCCGTAAATATAATCGTAAGTTCGGGATTGAGATATGCAGTCTCATGCAGGCGGCTCTTTATATCCTCTTCCTTGAACCTGGTTTTCTCAAAAATGGTATCATCCGGAAGGAAATTGATCTTGGTACCCGTAGTACGTGATCTGCCGATCACGGGAAGTAATCCGTCTTCAAGCTCGACCGTGGGAACTCCCCTGCTGTATCTGTCGTGAAAAACCTTGCCCTCACGTCTCACCTCTATATCAAGGTATTCGGAAAGAGCATTTACGACCGATGAACCTACTCCGTGCAGTCCTCCGCTGGTCTTATAAACGGAATCATCGAACTTACCGCCTGCGTGCAGAGTGGTAAAAACCAGTCTTTCGGCGCTCATTCCCTTTTCATGCATACCAACGGGTATTCCCCTGCCGTTATCCTCGATCGTCGCGGACCCGTCTGCTTCAAGAGTAACCTTTATCTCCGAGCAGAACCCGGCAAGGTGCTCATCAACGGAATTGTCTACAATTTCATAAATCAGGTGATTTAGTCCCTTGGTCGTCACGCTACCTATATACATTCCCGGACGCTTGCGGACAGCCTCAAGACCTTCAAGAACTGTGATACTGCTTGCATCATATGTAACTTTATTTGCCATACCTTTACCCCTTATGACATTATTCCTCTTTTGTTCATATATATGTCATTTGCACCAGGCCAAAGACATAAAATGAAACAAATATACTCCCACATCCTCAAAAACATATAACATTATAACATAGTTTTGTTATTTTTCAAGAAAAACACCAATTATTGTACGAACAAATTTTCACACAACAAATTATGGGGTCGGATTATATTAAAATTGTAACTATTCATAACAGGCTCAAAATACTTCGTATTTTTCGCTTTTGGGGATTCATCCAATACAAATATTTATAAAACATGCCTCTTTCATGCTAGCATGAGAGTCATATTTTAAAATATTTGTGCTGTTCTGAATAGTTACATAAAATAAAACCAACTTATTCATTGAAGTTGCGTAATATTTTTGCTATTATTATATATGTACAAAATTGTTTGTCTAAAGGAGAAACATTATGTTTGATCGTATTTTGGCTGATTATCTGGTTAGAAGCGGTAAAATAGGTCCCGAAAGTCTTGAGAAGATATTTGATCTTCAGGCCAGAAAACGCGTACGTCTGGGTATGATCGCCGAGTCTGAAAACCTTATGACTCCGTCACAGGTAGAGGAAATAAACAAGCTGCAGTCGCTTACCGACAAGCGTTTTGGTGACCTTGCGGTTGAAAAGGGTTATCTTACGGACAATCAGGTATCAAGGCTGCTCACGCTTCAGGGGAACGGATTCCTTTCATTTGTACAGTCCGCTGTCGATCTTAAGTTCATTACAATGAACGAGATTGTTGATCTTCTTAATGATTTTCAGCAGGATAACGGATATACCTTGACCGATATGGAGGATTTCAAGAGCTGTGATATAGACAGGATCGTACCTATTTATCTGTATGATCTTCCGCCCTATGCCAAGGAACTTATCGGTGTTGCGATAAGAACTCTTTCAAGGCTTGTTGATTATCATGTTTATCTTGAGCGTCCTTACACAAGTGATAAGCTCATATGCGAGAACCTTTGTTATCAGGCTTCTCACGGTGATTTCAATCTCCTTCTTGCGATTTCGGGAGATACGGATACTTTAATGAAGACCGCTGTCGGTTTCGCAGGTTCCGAATACATAGAAGATATGGATGATGCGCTTGATTCAATATGTGAACTTATCAACTGTATAAACGGTATATTTGCCACAGATATAAGTCACAGGTTTATAAATATTGATATGGTCGCACCTCATTACCATATAGGAAACAATACAGTTAATTCAGAAGATATAATAAATGTTCCTCTCCATGTTTTTGATAAAAGCATTACATTGTCGGTTATTCTTTCAGACAATTTCACGGTCGAGGAATCTTAGTCATACAATATCAATTATTCATGGAGGATGTACCAATGAGTACAATACTTATTGTTGATGATTCGCGCACAATGCGAAAGATGCTCGCCGGTTCTCTCAAGAACGCAGGATTAGAAGTGATCGGAAATGCCGGAAACGGTATTGAAGCTCTTCAGTTCCTCGAAACCAATACACCGGATCTTGTCACACTTGATATAACAATGCCCGAAATGGACGGCATGGAAGCATTGAAGCAAATACGTGAGAAATATCCGGATCAGAAAGTTATCATGGTGAGTGCTGCGGGACAGAAGGATAAGATAATGGAAGCCCTGAAGCTCGGTGCCGTGGATTTCATCCAGAAGCCCTACGATCCAGATGTAGCCATAGAAACCATAAAGAAATTCATCTGAATTTATCAATCAAATACTATTTTATAATGCATGTATATCGGCGACTTCGTTCAGCTTATCGATCCGTTCCCTTATATGTGCATTTTCTTTTTGGGAAAGATCCGGATCATTTTCAAGGATTCCGGATGCATCCTTTGACGCTCTTTCAAGTACGGATGCGTCTGTGAAAACATCTCCCAGCTTAAACTGCATATCTCCGCTCTGCCTTATTCCGAACATATCACCGGGACCTCGTTGCTTGAGATCTTCGGAGGCAATATAAAAGCCGTCATTTGAACGGTTAAGGACAGAAAGCCGGTTCATGCTCTTTTCGCTGTCGCTTGAATTTATAAAAATACAATAGGATTGAGCATCTCCCCTTCCGATGCGTCCTCTGAGCTGATGCAGCTGTGCAAGGCCGAAGCGTTCAGCATTCTCTATCATCATCACTGTGGCATTGGGAACATTTACTCCAACTTCAACCACTGTTGTTGAAACGAGCACATCCACACGCCCTTCCAGATAATCCTTCATCACTTCATCTTTTTTTGCAGGCTTCATCTGGCCATGCAGACATGCTATGCTTATCGATGACGGCAGTAAGCTTCTCAGTTCCTGCGTATATGTCTCAACATCCTTAAGATCCAGCTCCTCATTTTTCTCTACCAAAGGGCAGATAACATAAGCCTGATGTCCATTGGAAACCTCTTTTTGTATGAAATCATATGCTTTATTTCTGTATGATGTTCCGACCACACAGTTCTTAACCGGAAGTCTTCTTGCCGGCACTTCATCTATAACGGATATGTCCAGATCACCATAGATCATGATCGCCAGAGTTCTGGGTATGGGAGTGGCACTCATAACAAGCACATGCGGCACCCCCGCTTCACCTTTATCAACAAGAAATCCTCTCTGTCTGACACCGAACCTGTGCTGCTCATCAGTCACCACAAGGGCAAGGTTCCTGTATGATACCCTGCTCTGAAAGAGTGCATGTGTCCCTATTACAATACCTGCTTCTCCGTTTTCGATCTTCTTTAAGGCTTCCCTTTTGGATGCCGCACTCATAGACCCCGTAAGCAGGCAGACCTGAACATCCATATTATACTGTTCGATCAATGACATAAACGAAGCATAATGCTGTGAGGCAAGGATTTCCGTAGGTACCATTACCGCACACTGATACCCGCAAAGGGCAGCCGTGAGGCATGCAAGTATCGCCACTATTGTTTTACCACAGCCCACATCACCCTGTATAAGCCTGCTCATGGAATGTCTGCCGGTCATATCCTTCTCAACATCATTAAAGGCTTTTATCTGAGCCTTCGTAAGGCTGTACGGAAGAGACTCCATTATATTGTGTACTTTGTCCGATCTGACTATATCAAACGAATTAACCGCTCTTTCATTATCCTCCTTAAGGAGCCTGAGCCTCAAAATAAACAACAGAAATTCATCATAAACCAAAGCCTCTCTTGATATCCTGAGTTCTTCCGTGTTCTTTGGAAAATGAATACCGTTCAGAGCATCCGACAGCCTGATCCCCGATATCATATCATCATTTTTATATGATGAAAGCACCTGCTTTACGGCCTTTTTCACCGCATTGTTGGTAAGTCCTTTCGTCAGTGGATAAATAGGCTGTAATGTATCTTTCAGCCTTTCATACTCCTCTGTCGAAAAGATAAGAGGCTGCTCAAAAGAGAAATACTGTCCGTTCTTCTTCAGCTCACCTGCAAATATGTATTCACTTCCGGATCTTAATGATCGGGTCAGATATGGCATATGAAACCATACAGCCCTTACTTCACCGCCGTCTGCCGTCCCCTGCGCAGAGACAACCGCCATTCTGCCGGCCTTTCTCATAAGCGGTCTGCTGTTAAGCCTGACACGCGCAAAAACAAAGGATCCGATCCGGTCATTGCTAAGCGTCACCGGAGGATCATATTTCATATAATCCCTGGGATAATAACACATAAGGTCGCCATATGTATATATGCCGACCTTATGGTATAGACTTGCTGTTTTATCGCCTATTCCCTTTAAATCTTTAATATCTCTGTTGTCATCCATCATCGTAACCGGTTAACTGCCATCTGCGGTCATTCCACCGAAACCACGTAGTAATATATCGGCTGACCGCCAAAATGCATCTCCACATCACACTGCGGGAACTTATCCTCAACACTGCGCAGGAAATCACCCGCATCCTGTTCATCCGTATCGCGTCCGTAATAAATGCTTATAAGCTCAGATGTATCGCTGACCATATTGTCTATCATTTTCAATGCTGTATCTTCCACAATATCACCCACGGCAAGTATTTCTTTATCACCGATACCCATAATATTTCCCTGCTTTATTTCAATATTATTGATCACGGTATCCCTTACCGCATATGTAACCTGACCGGTCTTGACATCTGCAATGGCTCTGTTCATTGCCTCTTCATTATCATCTGCGCTCATATCCGAGGTATAATTTATAAGTGCCGTGATACCCTGCGGTATGGTCTTTGTCGGTATAACATAAATCTTCTTGTCTTCCACCATATATTTGACCTGATTTGCGGCCATAATGATATTCTTGTTGTTGGGAAGAATGAAGATATTATCCGCATTTATCTCATTTACCGCACGGAGCATATCCTCAGTACTCGGGTTCATGGTCTGTCCGCCGGATATGATCCGGTCTACGCCGAGTCCCTTAAATATCCCGTTAAGTCCATCTCCCATTGAAACAGATATAAATCCTATATTTTTGTGTTCGCCGGCATCGGCCTGATCCTTGCTGCCCGCATCATCATTAACATCCGTGCTCTTCTTATTACCCATCTTGTCGGATATACCGGTTATTTCACGCATATCATCGCGTGAACGGACTGCTTCATTGTTATCTGCATTGTCCTGCGGCGTTTTTCCGGATATTTCCTCATATGTAGTCTGTCCGGATGAGTTCTTCGACATCTTAAACAGCTTCTCCTGATGCTCCTCCCTCATGTTATCTATTTTGATCCTTGAAAGAGCACCGTAGGTAAGAGCCTTCTGGATAGCCAGTCCGGGATCGTTTGTATGCACATGAACCTTTACATAATCCTCATCCGCGACACAAACTATGGAATCGCCTATTGTTTCAAGAAAATTCTTAAAATCCTGCTCATTCTTTGCATTAAATACCTTATCAAGCATAACTATGAACTCGGTACAGTATCCGTATTTTATTTCAAAGTTGGCCTGAACCTCATATCCACGGTCCGAAGTCATAGCCGGCAGTTCGTCTTCCTCTACGGAAAATACAACTTCGTTTCCCAGATAAGCCTGATACGCACCCTTTAATATTTCGACGAGTCCCTGTCCGCCCGAATCAACAACTCCTGCCTGCTTAAGAACAGGTAACATTTCCGGTGTTCTTGACAGCACATGCTCAGCATGTTTGATGAGTTCCTCAAGAAATGTTGACATATCTTCCGTGGTATCACACAGCTCGGTCGCCTTCTCGGCAACTCCTCTGGCCACGGTAAGTATTGTACCCTCCTTTGGCTTCATTACAGCCTTGTAAGCGGTCTCCACAGCCTTGTTACATGAACTTGCAAGTGTCGGGATGTCAATATATTCCTTATCTCTTACGCCCTTGGTAAATCCTCGTAAAAGCTGTGAAAGTATGACACCCGAATTGCCTCTCGCTCCCCTTAGCGATCCTGAAGCTATCGCCTTACACAGCGGTTCCATCTCTATCCTGCCCATCGCGGCAACATCCTTGGCCGCCGTCATAATGGTCAGCGTCATATTGGTGCCCGTATCGCCGTCAGGAACCGGAAAAACATTCAACTCATTAATCCAGGCCTTTCTGGCTTCGAGTGACTTGGCGCCTGTTAAAAACATCTTCGACAACATTTTAGCGTCGATCGTATTCGAACTCACTTGTGTTACTCCTCCTTAATCAATTACCCTTACACCCTCGACATAAATATTTATCTTCTCAATGCCAAGTCCTGTAAACTCTTCTACTTTATATTTAACATTGCTTATGAGATTGTCGCACACTGTCTTGATGCTTACCCCATATGCAACTATTACATGGAAGTCAAGTGTAAGCTGGTTATCCTTGAGTGTAACGTTAATACCCCTTGTAAGCTTATCCTTCCTCAGAAGCTTGACTATTCCGTCTGTAACGTTAACAGCAGCCATGCCTACTATTCCAAAGCATTCAACAGCAACAGAACCTGCATACTGGGCGATAACTTCCGTATCTATACTGACATTGCCGACCTGCGTTTTAATGTAACCCTTCATGAAAGTTCCTCCTCTTCCCTCTTTCTTAACAGACATTTGCTGCATTGTCTGTTGTCTGCCAAAACATACGCTTATATATTATACACTGTTTGTCAACAAAAGAAAACTTAGATTTTTTAATCTTTTACTTATTTACGCTTGCATTTATAAAAAACATCTGATAGAATACATTTTGTTGCGGAGTTTGCGATCAGAGTATAATAATGACTATGTAAGGAGGTGCGACCGATGGCAAAGTGTGATATTTGTGGAAAAGGCGTTCATTTTGGAAACAATGTTAGTCATTCACATAGAAGATCAAACAGAATTTTCAATGCAAATGTTAAGAGGGTTAAATGTAAGGTTAACGGAACCCCCACAAGGCTTCATGTTTGCACTAACTGTTTGAAGTCAGGCAAGGTTGAACGCGCGTAATAATATTTATCAATTCGGATAAAAGAGCTGCCGTAAGGCAGTTTTTTTATTTGGTAACTATTCAGAACAGCACATATATTTTAAAATATGAACCGTCAAGCTTGCTTGTAAGGGGCATATTTTATAAATATATGTATTGGATGAATCCAAAACAGCGAAAAATACGTAGTATTTTGAGCCTGTTCTGAATAGTT
>JAEEHY010000174.1 GCA_016281085.1 Lachnospiraceae bacterium | reverse complement strand
GCTTCTTCATCAATTCTTTGTTCTACTGTCCATCCTTTATGTCTCATGTAATCACTGTTTGACGCGCAAAACACCAACCATTTTCTTAGTTTCTTTTTACTTACAAATCCAAACATTATATATTCTCCTTTAATCCCATAAGTGTTTTCTCATTCATCCATAATACGCCATCAACCAGCATCACTTTTCCATCCGGCAGCATATCGTATACAACAAAGCCGTACCTCTTTTGCCACTTTTTATTGATACGCTTTTTGCGGTGTTTCCTGCGCTGATACTTCCTAGTTGCAATACGGATCGGATATCCACTAATCATGTTTCGCTTCCCTCCGTGTAGCCCTGCCATCCATCTTCGCGCCACACTGCGGACAGAACTTACTTCCTGCAAATAAATAAGGGTTCTCCGCTATGGGTGAAATGTTATCATTTTTACAATGACATTCACTACATAACCACGCGCCCAATCCCCAATCCATACCGTCAGGATCAAATATCCAATGTCCCTGTGGTCTGTCATTCGACCGACGTTCTTTCAGCTCCGTTAACCACTCTCCAAGCTGCTTGTGTTCATTCGCGCACTCAATACACCCTTCTGCATTCTGTAAAGCTATATCCGACTTCATAGTTGCTTTGATATGCTCTGCGTTACGTTCTAATTCCTCTGCTTTTTTCTGCGTATGTATAATAGCTTCATCTAATGACATCATTTCTTCTTACCTTCTTTCAGATCAAACATCTGATAGATAGCAACTGTTAAAGCCTGTACTAACCTCTCATCATTGCTAAGATCGTTATAACCTATCTGTGTCAGAATACCGTGGATTATCTCGTGATACAGGACTGACTCTTTTATCTTCTTAGGCATATCCTTCTTTATGCTGATTATGCCCTCCGAATAAGATATCAAGCCCTGTGTGATCTTGTACGGTATTCCGCATATTTTGATTTTCTTAAGCAATTCATTCACCCCTCTTTCGGCCTGCTCTTCCAGACGCAATAATCTATGCCTCTGTCAGCGCGGTATAATTCATTTTTCTGTAGGAACTTATACAGCTTATTCAAGCAGTACTGCTCCCCGTCGTTACACTCGATATTATCTGCGTCCCACTTCTTACAGTCGGGACAGATAAATGTTTCACTCAGATCCTTGCACGCTTCCCGGAAATCTTCTTCGCTCATACCCTCATCCGGATCAACATAGTCCCATATCTGCCCAACTATGAACTCGCATTCCGTGTGGCTGTGCCACTCGTATATCGTGTCGTCATATACATTCTTTGACCACATATACGGCGTGCCTGGCTTAATAATTTTGCCGCAATAATCACAGCTATGTTCTTTGCGTGCTGTCCTGATCTTATGCTCTAACGTTGCATACATCTTTCCACCTCACCATATCATCATCTTACGCATCCACTTCTCAACCTCTTCATATGTAAAGGTTTTGTTTGGTGATACTTTTTGTGTATCTTTGAACTGTTCCAGGATACACGTCTGATTCTTATGCAGGCCCTTCCGCACCAGATCCTCTTCACTGTTGCCCCGTGAAGCTGCGTCGCATATGTCACAGATATCATCATACTTCTCGAAAGTCTTAAGAGCTGACGGGCTTCCGTCAATCTGATACACTGTTTCGTATTTCTTCCGGTTCTTATCAGCCCACTTGTATATCCTGTCTATCGCCGCCTGATCGTGCATTTTCAGCCTCCTTCCCCATTGTGTAGCTGTTCCTCGATATCATTTCCCTGTACTTGCTGGCATTGTTCAAGTATTGCTCGTGCTTGTAACGCCTCTTCTCGCAAGCTACATAATTCTGCGCTCTGTGATTGGCATACATCTTCTCGCTTATCATCTTCGCCCTCCGTATGATAATCAGTTAAGCAGCGCGGATTATCCCACAAGATTCTGAACCCGCAACCGCCGCAATAATTATCTTCTACCCTTACTGTCCTTCCGCAATTACCGCATATATGCGTATCATACTGTTTGCCGTATTTGCCCGGACGGAACTTAGGTCTTGCCCCTTCCATAGCTCTCAGGGCTTTATCCTTCTGCGCCTCTGATAACATCATCCTCCGCAACCTCTCCTATGCTCTCTAACCATTCGCTGATATCGTCGTACTGCTGTTTCAAGGCTGTAAGCTCCATCTGTTTAGCCTCAATCTCTGCTTCAATCTTCCGGCGTTCATCAACCGCTATTGATACCAGGAATGCCGGTACCTTCTCTTTACCCTTTGGCTTAACCTTCTTTGCCGTCTTAGTCTTGTACTGGCGTTTCCTTATCGGTTCGTTGTTGGCCTTAAGGATCTCAAAGATCTCAGCCGTTGTTTTACAATTCATCTGCGCAAGGATCTTGACCTGCGCACTCGGATTCTTTGACTCACGATAGGACTTACATATTTCAAAGTTACTCATTTTGTCAGCATCCGTTACAACACTGTCTGCGTTCATCTGTTACCCTCCTCATATTGTGATTACTCCGTGATAAGCTGCATATATCCACGCGCCGATTATGATTGCCAGATAAACAATAATCATCACCGGCACAAACAGATCCGCTCCGTCATCCGTGTAGCCAGCCTTTTCGGGCTTTTCCTGTATCCGGTCATAAAGCTCTTTCAGATATTCTTCCCTGCTTATGCCTCTGATCCGTGATACGTCCTTTACTGCTTCTTCAAGCATCTTTCTTACTTCTTCATACATCCCCAGTACCCGTAAAATACTCTGTTACCGCAATAAGGGCAGATAAGCCATTCCTTAGTGCTCTTGAACCCGTGGTTAAGACTACAGCTCCGTCTTATATCCTGTTCTGCATACTCAAATACAGATTTGCACTTGTCACAGCTTCTCTGCCTCCTCATTTCCTTTATCATCCCCTACAATCCCCTTAAGAATTTTATTGATCTGTTCTATAAATTCCTCATACACCCGCGTGACTTCCCTCATAGCCTGTAAAGGTGTTATCCCGTGTTTCTTCTTAAATGCTTTTTTCGCTTGTCTATAATTCATAACTGCGCTCCCATTTGCTTATCTACCATCTTTGACCGCCCACAAGGGGCGGGGATTAAAGATAGTTGATCCTGAAAGCCGGGCGCACGCCAACACTGTTCGACGCGCCGTAATCGCCGGCAAGGCCGTAGTAGGCGACAAAAGCGAAGTTCGTAGCAGATACAACACGCCTATTCCATAACCAATACCAGCAATATTCGTCAGCCGGACTCATACATACGCGGTTGCTGCGGATATCCATAAACGCCAAACGCTCATTGTTTTCTGCCTCATAATCGTCTGTATATTCATCCGTTCCAAACATCTCCATCCGTGTAGGCACTCTTAGCAGCATTGCGTCCTCATCATCATTGACGCGTACATCCATCATTCGTGTACGTATCTTTGCCGGGAATGCTCTCAGCAGCTCTGTGTTCATCCACTTCCTCAGATCCGACTGGTTAAAGCCGCCCTCGTTTGTGCTCTTATTATTCATAGGTCTGTCAGTGATACATTCATCAAAGATAAACAGCGCACTCCCATCTTCATATACCTTATAAGCCGTCGCCGTAAACTTACCTATGCCCTTAAGTTTTACATCTATAGAATCACATAGCTCAAAGTGTTCTACTTTCATCTTTACTTCTCTGTATACTTTCATATCAATCCTCCAAAATCATCTGCGGCCGTTGCTGTACCGCGCTTATACTGCACCGTATCCTGACAGTCCGCACACACATCTTCCCATATACCGTCTATATTGAATGACCGGAACCCGTATCTGCGCTTTTCATCAACCGCTTCCTGAAAGTCGTCAAAATATCCGACTTCATCACCGCAACGGTCGCACACAAGCGTATAATACTGTTCTTTGCCCTCGTATCTTTTCTCTATAGCCATTAAGCACCTCCACTACATATGATTGATACATAAAGCAGGATAAACAGCGAAACGCCTATAATCAGATCCGACGCTCTGCAAAACTTCTCCCGCTCACCCGCTCCCATACATAAGTAAAGGATCGCCAGAACAAGTAACGTTATCTGCAATACAATCAGTTTCATACTCTCACCTCATTCCTTAGTAAAGTAATCGCCTACCCAGCCGTCGGCTCCAAGCGGTAAGCCTGTAGCCCAGGAAGGAACTACTGACATTATCTCAACCACGTCCTTAAGCATTTTCTCATTATCTGCGTAAGGCTTGATGTCTATTATCACCTCGTCGTGAACATGGAATACGATTGGATAGCCCGCTGCTGCAAGTCTCTCTATCGCTTCCGCAAGCAAGTCACGCGCGATAGCCTGTACTATATTCTCTGTCAGCTTCCCGCCGTATGTTTCCAGCTTAGTCCACTTCTTAGTAGACTGATCCATACCCATATAACAGATTGACGCGCCGCCCCACTGGTTTTCTCCGAGTGAAGGATTGATATAATACAGCTTGCGTCCTGACGGTAACGTGATCGTGAAGGATACAGTACCCCGGATGATATCACACTCGCGCGCAAGGATAAGCCCGTGTAAATGACGTGATCCACCCTGATCTATAACCTCGATAGCAGCCCTGTTAAGCTCATCCCACAATGCCTGTATACGGTTGTTAGCCTGCCTCCATTTATTGACGATATCAGGCAGCTCTGACTCTTCCAGACCGTTATCCAGCGCGCCCATCTGTATCAGTGCGCCTACGGACCCCTGATATCCAAGCGCAAGCTCCGCAACCTTACCTTTGGCTCTAAGCGCATATTCGGGATTGCCCTTCTTTATCAACTCAATAGGAACTCCAAACATCTGACTCGCGCTTGCTTCGTAGATCTTACCGTGCGTCCTGAATACGTTAAGTCGCCATTCCTCGCCTGCAAGCCACGATATAACCCGTGCTTCGATTGCCGAAAAGTCCGCGTCAATCAGCACATTGCCCTGTGTAGCAACGAACGCCGTCCTGATAAGCTGCGACAGTGTATCATTGACCGACCCATAAACTACTCTCAGTGCCTTAGACTGTCTGCGCCTCACAAGATCCCTCGCAAGGTCGATAGGATTGGTATAGGTACGCGGTAAGTTTTGCACCTGTACCAAACGTCCTGCCCAGCGGCCTGTCCGGTTTGCTCCATAGAACTGTAAAAGTCCTCTTACCCTGTCATCCTCGCACACACAATCCTCTATGGCGTTATACTTCTTTGTACTGGTCTTACCAAGCTCCTGACGTATCTCTAATACCCTCTTAACGTCAGCGGGTAGATCCTGCTCCGCAAGCAGCTTTGTTACTGTATCTTTTTGAAGATCACTCACGCCTGACTTACCAAACAGACGGGTGTTTATCCAGGTCTTAAGCTGCTGAACGCTGTTAGGGTTTTCAAGTCCGGTAAGCTGCTTTGCTTCTTCCATAAGGTCATAGGTCAACTGCTGTCCGATACCAAGCGCGCCCTGCACAAACTCCATATCAACCGATACGCCGCGCATATTGATAATCAGATCCGTTTCCCACTGCTTCTGTATATGATCGGGAACTGGATACAACACAAGCCGTTTCTCTATTTCCTGTTCTGCAACTACATCCTGTCTGTTGTACTCAACAAACAGACTCCATTTTTCGGGATCATGTTTGGGAAGGTTACGTGTCCTTCCACCATTTGATTTGGTAGGTCTACAAGGTACACAAAAATATCTGATAAGAGCTTTGCCGGTCGTAAGTTTCTGCTTATCTTCCGGCATTCCGAGAACTGCACCGATAACTCCCAGTCCTGCGGGATATCCGCAATACAGACCGTGGATCATTGTGCAACGCCACTGTGACGGGATCATACTTCCATATACTTTAGATAAGCACATAAACTCGAATGCCGCGTTGTAGGCGTGCTTCAAATAATCGGGATCTGTAAGAGCTGTTTTGATATCGTCTAGTAGGATTTGGCCGGATGCAAGGTCTATAACCTGTACCGGTTGATAATCTATTGAATAAGCGAATAACAGAATTTCAAAATCGGGGCTTTGAACGTACTTATAAGCTCCCGCATCTGTTATTGGAACACTTGAAAAAGTTTCAAGATCTATGAATAGAGTATGCATAGTACATTGCCTCCGTTCGTGCGTGTATAAAAAAATAATGGGCAGCTTATTGGTAGGGGCTTTCCAAGCTGCCCGACTATACAGGATGGTGCATAGTCACCCCTGGGGTTAATACATCTTGTGCCTGTATGGTAAAGCCCGTGAAGGGAAACGTGGGGAATACGTGTTACGGGCTAACCACCTATATAAGTTAACCAAACGGCAAAGGTGATAACGGCTGTCCGGTTATGGGATCAATATTCGGGACAGGCGTATATCCTGCGGTCGGTGTAGCTCCCTGAACGCCAGGAACCGGACCGTAACCCTGTGCCTGCGGTACCATTCCTCCCTGAACGCCAGGAACCGAACCGTAACCCTGTGCCTGCGGTACCATTCCTCCCTGTGGTGCCTGCGGTACTGGTGCTGCCTGCGGTACTGGTGCTGCCTGCTGCTGTATAGCCGCTGTAATTTCGGCAAAATCCTGTTCTGCTGTAGATCCACCTGCAAGCTGCTCTCCATCTCTTGTCTTAAGAACGTTTCCGAGTCCACAACCTATACCCTTGTTTCCGTTACTATTGAATGAAAAGAAATTGAGTGTTACACGTCCATACATACCGCTGTAGATATCCTGCGGTGCAAGCTCCACGTTGATATTTGATATATCAACAACCTGTGGCTTACGCTTTGTTGAAGCAGTTATAACCCAGTGTCCAGCGCATTCAGGACCGAATTTTGAACCGTCCTGACGTACTCCGTCGCCGTCATAGATAAGTAATGATCTTAACTGCGGTCTGTTACCCTTCCAGTCATTCTGTACCGCTGCTTCATAAGCTGCGTCCCTTGACTTGATTATATCGTTGTAGGTTGCCTGATCCGTTTTAGGGATAAGCATAGTGACCTGATACTTAGGCTCACTATTTGAATTGTTGGGATTGAGATAAGGCTGTGATAAATGCACATACGACAGTCTGCACTCTCCCGTTAAAACTTTTGTAGGAATACCCTGATACATAATTTTTTCCTCCTAATAACCTTTAGTAACCTTTAATTCCTTAAATGCCTCGTGCCTCTTAAGTAGCTTTTCGTAAGTAGACTTAGATCTTCTTACATCATCTTTGAGTGCGCTGTTATGCGCCCTCATGTGCTTGATCTCTTTAACACTGACTTTTGGATCACGCTTGTAATAGTCTGCGTCCTTATATTCATCTACAAACTTCTTACTGTTTGCTTCCCACAAGTCGCGTGCTTCTTCTATCAAGTACTTAAACCATTCCTCGATAACCGGTATATGCTCTTCCTCACTCCATTCAAGTATGAGCTTCATGGATTTTTTCATATCCGTAAGTGTCATATCCGTTATCAGAAATGGGAAGTTGAAGGTCATGCGTGCGTGCTTCCATTCGTTTTCAATTCGTATACAATCAACGTCTGGTCTATACAGCATTCTCAACCACCCCTTCAAAATCCTTCTTTGCCTCACTATAGTCCGGCCTGCTGTCGTCGCTTCCGGTTAGTGTAGGCTTGTCCATAGGCTTCGTGATGAACTGTCCCACCATAGCTTCAAAGTCTTTTTTGCCGATCATCTTTTCAAGCTGTGATAAGGTTTTGGCTTTGCGCTCATAAAGCATTGTTTCTTCAATTCCGCTGGCAACGATAGCCTTAAACGCTGCATCCTCATCAGACCATGCACGGTTAGACTTGCCCGCGACAACCTTAAAGCCCGGTATGATATGACCGTCAAGGATTGCCTGTAATGCATATTCCTGTAGGTCGTTGTACCACTCGACTAAGTACTTACCTCTCTCTAACAGATCCGCAACCTCTTCATCCGTAAGGATCTTGTCAGATCCGGTAAGCAGCTTCTCTGTAGCGGCCTTAGTCTTTTCCTCACCTTCCAGCTTCCCTAAGATAACTGCGTCCTTGAAATCCTCTAAGGCTGTAGCATTCTCTGTTCTTGCCTTACATACACCCTTTGCCTTACAGAACTTACACCACGATCCGGGATTAAACTCACCTTCGCCTTTGTATGCTTTCTCAGCTATAGGCTTGATGTTGTCACCCCACGCAAGCAGCTCTTCTACTGTCAGCTCTTCCTCTTCTACGTCCTCTGATATCCTGGGCTGTACTATCGCCATTGAAACGGTCTTAATGGTATCGCCGTATATCGGCATATACTTCTTAAGTGCTCCAAGCGCATACAGACGCATCTGCGGATTGTTTACTGCTGATACCTGAACGCCTTTGCCGTGCTTGTAATCCGTTATATGGATCTTACCGGAACCGATTATGATTGAGTCACAAGTACCAAACCCTTCCGGTACCCAGTCCCTAAGATCAACCATATCCTCTTGCACGGTAAATGGCTTCTGTTCAAAGGAAAGATATTTCTGGAAAAGATAATTGCCGTAAAACTCTGCTGTCTTTTCCATCTCTTCTTTGTAAAGCTCATCCTGTCTCAGCTTCTTCATCCGGTTGTTGAACGTCCGCTTGTCGATCTTGTGAAAATTATAATTTGCAACTTCCTCACATATCGAATGGGCTAACGTCCCTTCCTTCGCATATACACTTGTCTCGCCGCTTTCAAACTGTGCCTCGAACCGTGGTGCTGGCGTACAATTTAGCCATCTGTGAGATGATGATGAGGATAACAGGGCGTGTCCTGTCGCGCTCATATCTTCGCTCCTAACGCTCTCAGATCTGCTGCCACAGCCTCAAACTGTTCGGGCTTTATGAGATTGATAGCGGGAACGTTGTACTTAGGTAAAAGCCCTAAGATCTTCTGCATATTATCGGGATTGTCCTGGATAAGCTGTGCCCCTGCTGCGCTGATAGCGTCAAGCGTAAGAGCCGGTGCGGTCGGTGTAGCAGGTGCCGCTGCTGTCTGAACCGGTGCGGGCTGTGCCTGCTGTACTGGTGCGGGCTGTGCCTGCTGTACTGGTGCCGCTGTCGGTACCACCTGCTGTACTGGTGCGGGCGCGGGCTGTGCTTGCTGTACTGGTGCGGGTGTTGGTGTTGTGGGTACTGCGGCTGCGGGCTGTGGTGCCTCAACTACCGGTGCGGGCATTATATCCTGCTGCGGTACCGCCTGTACCTGTTCAATCTTGACTGCCGGTGCTGTAGGCTCTACTTTGCTTCCAGCGATAGCGTCTGTTAAAGCTGTGATAGCTGCTACTAAGTCCGGCGCACTGATCTGAACCTGAATTGTCATATCTGCTTTAGCCATTGTTCGTTTCTTCCTCCTTTTTGTGCGTATTCTGCCACTCTTTGAATTTTTCCGCATTAAGCGGATTAGCGTAGTACGATTGGATAGCTGCTAAAAAGCTACGTGATAAGCTCTGTTTTGCTGTGGCCTCAATTTCAAGCATCACTATCGCCCTCCTCCCGTTTTGCTATAAGACGGTCAAGTGCTTCCAGGATCTTCGTCTTTGTCTCCTCTTTAGCCTTATCAGATGAAAATTCTTTCCGGCCATTCAGAACCATTGACGTGTATCCGGGTGTGTACTCAGCTTCGTCAGCAAGTGCATCATTGGATATTTTGTACTTGTGCATCCGTCCTACAACGTCAGCCGTCCAATCCTCGTTGAACTGCAACATATCGGCCTCCTTCCCTTATTTTCAGTTGAAAATTTTATACTATCGTGATATACTGTTTTTGCCTAAACCTATATCATTTTTTGACCTACCGGATTTTCGATAGGTGTGTGTTTTTGATAGTCTAAAATATTTGACTGTGACCCTATTATAAGTCCAATCATTTAGACTGTCAATATAAAAAGTCAAATTTTTTATACTATTCTTTTAGGGGGGACTTATTATGGGATTCTATGAAAATTTTGAAAAATTATGCCACGAACGCGGCATAACACAGGTATGCTCCAAGGAAGCAGAGGAAAAGTTAGGGATCAAGAAGGGGACCATATCGGCATGGAAAAGGGATAGGGCTAAAACGCCCAGCTCAAAATACTTAAAGCTGCTGACTGAAAGATTAAATACGACTATGGATTATCTCTTAGGTGAAACTAACGACCCGACTGATTATAGTGACGGGGATCTGATAGCCGATCATGCCGGTGCTGCTCTGGATCACTTCAATGGGGATGTCGAAAAAACCATAAACCTTCAAAAGATCACTGATAATGACGTAAGATCTGAAATGCCTTTGGTACTTAAATTATACAATAAGCTCACGTATGAGGATCAACAGGAAGTAATTAGTTTTATCAAATTTAAGCTATCTATGTATGAACCACAAGAAAAAAGAAATACCGCATCACACGCCGTGTAGCGGGGAGGGTCATCTATTATGAGTACACATGACAGGGATATATCAAAGAATGCTGTGGTATATGCGCGGTACAGCTCACACGCTCAAACAGATCAATCCATTGAGGGGCAACTTGCAGCAGCCAAGAAGTACGCAAAGGATCACGGATATACTATCGTGCATGAATACATAGACAGGGCAATGACCGGACGCAATGACAACCGTGCGGCATTCCAGCAAATGTTATCGGATACCGCCAAAAAGCAATTTAGCATAATCATAGTATGGAAAACTGACCGTTTCGGACGCAACCGTGAAGAGTTGACCTTTAACAAGTACAAGTGCAAAAAGAATGGCGTACACATAGAGTATGTTGCCGAGAACATGCCACAAGGACCGGAGGCTGTTATACTCGAAAGTCTCTTTGAGGGTATGGCCGAATACTACAGCTTGCAGCTCTCCCAAAATGTCAAGCGTGGTAGGCTTAATGCCGCAACAAAGCATCAGGCCGTTGGTGGTGTATGCCCTTTAGGATACAAGGTCAATAAGGAAACAAAGAAATATGAGATCAACCCTGATACCGCTCCTACCGTGAAGCTCATATTTGAAAAGTATGCTTCCGGCTGTTCTCTCTTTGATCTTATGCGGTATCTTAACGAAAAAGGATACCAGACCGAATTTAAAAAGCCCTTCACAAAAAACAGTCTGCCCCGTATCCTATCCAATCCCAGGTACTACGGGGTGTATACATATCACGATTCTGAGAACGATATTTTTGATGAGGGCGGTATGCCTGAGATCATTGATAAGGAATTGTTTGATAAGGTACAGGAAAAGCTACAGGTAAATAAGCGTAGGCCGGTATCTACGTGGACTCGTGAGGAATACCTGTTAACCGGTAAGATCTTCTGTGGTAAGTGCGGTGCTCCTATGGTCGGCGTATCAGGGTTCGGGAAGTCCGGCAAGAAATTCTGCTACTACGGCTGTCAAAATCATCTTCATAAGAAGTGTGACGCACATAACGTCCGTAAGAACTATGTAGAAGATGTGGTACTGGATGAGGTACATAAACTGCTGGCTGATCCCGAACTGCTTAACCAGATAGCCGATAGCGTTTATAAGCTGTACCTTGACGAGCACGACAACTCACAGGAACTTAACAGACTGAATGAACAGCTTAAGGATATAGACGCGCGTATGCAACGCCTTATAGACGCAATAGAACGCGGTATAGCGGTAGAAGCCATAACACCACGTATAGAAGCTCTGAATGCCGAACGTGATAAGCTGAACCTGCTTATTGCCGATACTGAATTACAGCCCATACTTAAGCTGACTAAGGATCATATACTTTTCTTCCTTGAACAATTCCGGGATAACAAAGTAGGGGATATAAAATGTGATGTGCGGCTGATAGAAACTTTTGTTAATTCGGTATTCGTAACCGATAAGGAAATAAAAATTGTATTCAATGTGTCGAATGATCCAGGCGGCCCCGGTGGTAAAAGAGCCGTTACCCTCAAAGAATTAGATAATAGTGTACCAGTGAAGTGTTCGCATCCTGTTTGCAATGCTTCACTGAGGGGTGTCCATACGAACACCCCTCAAAGCCCCATAATTCTTAAGGATTATGCAGCTTTCGCAATTACATACATACGATAAAAAAGATAGCACCCTGAGTGGGTGCTATTCTCTTTGAGGATAATGCTACTAACATGAAAAAGAACAAAATGTTGTAAAAACAAGGAATCATTCCACGACACCTTTATTATACAGTGCTTCGTGTAGCTTTTCAAGCTCTTCCGCGCGGTTTATGATATCTTTTGCATACCTGCTGACCTTGCCCTGCTGGTAAAACTTAACGGCTTTATTGTATCCCATATTGTAGGTCATAAGCACCAGCTCCATATCGCCACACTGATCCTTAAGCTCTGCTATATAGTCGGATGCAAGATGGATATTCTGATCCGTGTCAAACACATTGGTTATACCCAGCCGTATCATCCGATCCTCATGCCATTTAACAGATACCTGCATAAGCCCTGACGCTGAACTATGGTTATACGCGTTTGCCTTGCCCTCTGATTCCGTTTCGATCATTGCCATAAGCAGCTCTGGCGGGATACCGTAAGCAGCTCCATACTTCTCACAAGCGGCATAAGCCTCCGCGGATATATACGTTTCTTCGATATCAGGTATCACCGGATCTTCCTCTACAGGTTCCAGTACATATTCTGTCACTTCTACCTCGATCTTAGGCTTAACCGGCCTATCATGCATTATGATTATTGGCATAGGCTTTTCCGGTTCCGGCTCTTCCGCGTATACCTCATGCGCTGTAAGAGTGATTACCACGGACGTAAGGATATACAGAAAAGCCCTTGCCTTAGTCATACGCATCACCCAGGCACCTTCCTTCCAGATAATCTAACATCTCATAATCCACCGGCTGTATGCACGGCATAGGATGTATGAGCTGTGAGAACTGTGCTTCTAACGGCTGCTTGTTCATATTGTCATAACAGTCCGGGCATATAAGTGGCCGGTGTGAATAAGCCTCACCGTCACTTCTCCACTCGCATACCTCTTCTCCCGTGTAGCTCTCGCCACACACTGTGCATTTCATCATTTCTGCTCACCCTCTTTCTCCGTTTAAAAAAGTCGCTACTCCGTAATAACCCTCAAACATACTCTCTTTTATGCACCATTGATTTGTAAGCACAAGCGGCTTTCTACAACGCGGCTTATCCATCACATAGACCTTGCAGGCCGGATGTGATATACTTAACTGCTTTGCCCGGTTAAGGGCCTCTCTTAAGCTCTTTTTCACGCCTGATCCTCCTTCTCAATAAAAAATTCACTGCAATAATATCCTGCTCGTTTTTCACAATCTTTACCGCGTATATCGCAATGATGCCATATTCTATCGCATAAAACTTGTGGGCCTCTATCATGACCGCACCATTCTCTTGATTTAGAAGTGGAATGATGTCCACACTTTGAACAGTCTTTTGGTGGCAATTCATCATTCGATTCACAGGTCTTTATATGCTCCTCAACTTCATGTATGTTGTATCGTTCAAATCCGCAATATGGGCATTCATACGATATTACTTTTATAGGTTCTTTCATGCTCTAATCCTCCACACTCTTTTAGAAAGGACCGATAACCACAATCTCGCACCGCTATTACCGGACTGTCCCATGATGCACAGCGGATGTTGTGTTACACATGGGAAGTGATTTATATGACATAGTCAGAAAGCGTTTTTAGCCAACCCTTCTTATAGATCCGTCGGGCTGCTTCTCAACAAATACGTCCCCGTACTCACTGCACCAGGGCGAATTATTGTTATATACATACGCGAACGCATAACCATCACGCGACAGCATTTCATTTTCATTAGTCAACCGCTCTTCCGGTATATCGCACAGCATTGTTATCATAAGATCCCCGTCTGATACGTTCACCGCAAGATACGTTATCCTGCTATCTTCAATCCTCTGCGCCTTTGCTGCTATCTCCTGCGCTGATTCTGATAAGTGTATGCCGCCCATTTCCGGCATTTCAGCCAGAACCTCAAATACATCCATATCTGTAGGGACAGGTGTGATTCGTCCCCGTAAGGCGTTCATTGCGACCAATGCCGCGACTGTTTTTCTGTTCTTCATCCGTGTAGCCCTCCCTTCTTACGGCTCTTCGTACTGCTTGTTATAAAGATCTGTGTCATACCACTTAAGCAGCTTCTTATTAAGATCCTGCATCTCACCTATCGTAATACTTCCCATAAAAGTATTAAGCTCTTCATAGTTGTAGTGACACTTCTCATTGATTGACTCAAATACTGATAAGATCGTTCTGATATCATTTTCTGACAGGCTCTTTCTTCTCTTTGCCATAGTCCCTACCTCCTACATCTTCCCTTCACTGATTAGCTTTGCTCTCAACTCTTCCAGACTCATTGATCTTGCTTCCATAGTCCTGTTGTAATAGTTTTCCAGATCTGATTTTTTCCAGCTCATCATATCCAAGTGCATTTCTCCCATCCCTGATAGCTTTTCAATGATCTGTGCTTTTGTCATTTTTGCCATAATCCGTATCCCCTTTCTGTTAGTCTAATATTTTATACTGTATGCATAGTATAGTCTAATAGATTAGACTTGTCAACGCTTTTAGTATAAAATTTTTTACTGATTTTTGCTCACGCGCGCACGTGCGTTATAGACCATACGCGATTAGGGCGAACAGGGCGTATTTTTACTCTCTATCCTCTCTATCTATGCCCCTCTATAGGAAAAAATTGTTAAATTGTTACAGATTTTTAGAAAACATAGGAAATAAGCGGATTTTTGGTGTAACAATCAGTTTAAAAAATTGTTTCAAATTGTTTCGGATTGTTGACAGGACTTGTAACAATTCAAAAATTGTTACAGGAATTGTTACAAAAATTGTTACAACCCTCAAAGCCAGTGTTTATGCGGTTTACAAGCCTTTTTCACAATTCCTTAAAAAATAATTGTTACAGGAATTGTTACAATAAAAAAGCGGCTCCCCGGTGGCAATCCGAGGAGCCTGAAAAAAGGAGGCAGACACGAAATTAAGATAAATAGCGTGTTTGGCAATATCCATTCTGTACCTGGATATATTCATTTCCATCCTCACCGGTGACGGGATCTCCGAGGCATTCAACCTCTGAACCTTCCGGTAGGATCTCAACTATTTCAGATTCTATTGTAGGATCTTTGCGCACATTCAGGTTACACACTGTTGTACGCATCAGCTTTTCTTCTTTCTTATCTATAGTAGCTTTCTTCTTCATCTTATCTCTCCCTTATGCCGCCTTCGGTAAACTGTTCCACGTCTTAGGACCTATAACACCGTCGGCCGTAAGCCCACGCGCGGCCTGGTAGTCAATTACTGCAAGACGAGTATTTTTTCCGAATATCCCATCTTCTATGCCGCAAGGATAACCGGACAGGTTAAGGAACTTCTGCCACGCAAGAACGTGTTCCCCTGTACTTCCGATCTTAAGAGTCGGATAGTAGTCTGCGATCTTAAGGATCTTCTGTTTCTGTGATGTTCTCCCGAGTGCTTCTGCATCCCACTCATACAACTTGTACTGGTTAATGCACTGCAAGAGCGTAGTCGAATAGACGGGTGAAGTCGCATAGCCGTCAGCCTGAACATTATTGCAGGCCTTAACATAGTCTGTTTCCCCTCTAAGGTTCTTATACCTTGCAAGGCGGTTAAACAGCCCGGAATGATCCGCGATAGATTCAGCCCAGGAAGGATACTTCCTAAAGTCTGCATAGACCTTTTTAGCGACTCCGTTATAGTATTCTGTGGTAAGATAGCGTCCTGACTGTCCGTTGTACTTACCCTTGATCCCAAATAGATTCGAGCATTCTACCGTCAATTTCGAGTTACCGTACCGGCTCTCGATCTTTGCCTGTGCAGCCGTTAAGGATGCCAGTATCCCGGTCTGCTGCATATCCTGGATCACGTATGGCTTAAGCTCTTCAAAGAATGATTTAACTGTGTATTTAGCCATATCTCACCCTCCCGTAAGCTGCGCTATAAGCTGCTTAACTTTGTCAAAGCCTACCATTGATACAAGCCACGACAGGAACGCAAACGCTATGGTTATCACCACAAGCTGTACGCTCATAGGGATAGACTTATACAGCGCGTATCCTGCAATAGCAAAGACCGATAAAAGGACAGCTACGATAGCTGCAAGCAGGTTAGGCTTGTACGGCTTTCCCTGTTCATCCAGCAGCTTCTTGATACCTTCTACGGTCAAAGATGTTAAGGCACTTGATATAGCAAGTGCTGATACTATATAACCGGTATTCATATCTCATCACTCCCTTCATCATAGCGCGGATCTGAATTATCAATCACGTTATCCTGTTTGAGCTTGAATATCTTTATCAGGCAGGCGCACAGGATCTCTCCCCCAAACACTGACATAAAACAGGTTGTCAATGTGTCGTGAGATATCCCGGTGAGTGTAGCAGTCACCAGCTCCACCACGCTATACAGAATTATCATTGCAATGCTGAATACCACGTATAAGGTTAGTGAACGGTACTTGCTTCTCTGTTTCCTTCTCTTCATAATTATCACCGTCCTTTTTTGACCAGAGGCAGCTTCTCTATCTCAGCCATTATCCGGGCGGCTGTACCATTACCGCCAAGCTCTTTGTATGGTTTGTATAAGTACTCATGCAAATTTTCATATTCGTCTTGCGTGATAGATCCGCGTCGGATATACTCACCTCCAAGTGATACTATCCGATCATGCCCCAATCCCAGCAGCATTTCTGATTCCGCTGACCTTTTGCCGGTCTTTGCATCATGCCGCTGGACAAAGAAAATAATAAGCGAGCATAACCCGCTTGAAGTTACGCCCGCTATAATCGCTGTAATTATTGGTGTCATCAGGATACCTCCCTTTAATAATCTTCTCCCGTGATCTCTTTGTATTCGGCCTCAGTGATCCACGGACCCGACTTAGGATTTGTAACCATCTTCCTTACCTTATCCTTATCCCATACTCCCGTGTCATAATACATCTTTACCTTCTCAAAATTCTTACTGTGCTGCATTCTCTTATCCTCCCTTCTTATAATTCGATATCAGACATAGCCGCGATAAAATCAATGTTGGCCTGCATCTGTAAGAGTGTCAGCTTTTCCTCAGACATTTCATTGATAACGAACCAGTATTCATTGCCGGTCTTTACTATCTGGACAAGCTCACAGTTATGCATCACTGTTTCCTCTTCTCCGTTTGTTACTGTAACGACCTGCAACTTACCCTCAAAGTCTGATTCCTTTACTTTTGTCTTTGAGACAAAGTTGTTACCGTTCAGATCCAGGTTACTGATCTGCGTACCGTCTGATAATGTTATGGTGTATTTTCCTTCCATCTTACATCCTCCTTAAATAAGTATTGGTATAATTCCTTCATATGCCGTATCTGTGCTTTCGACATATATTTAGCGTATCTTCCCATCCACGACTTATATTCCTGCTTTACCGTGTCATAGGAAACTACGTTTTTGCTCCACAGGTTGTGATACTTCTTAAGTTTTCTTCTCTGACGTGTTACTGACTTAGGATTGATCCGTTTAACAACCTTGCCTGTATCCGTCAGATAATACTTGAATTGAAGATAAGTGTATGTATCGGACAGCTTGCACACACGCGTTTTCTTCTGATTTATGAAAAATCCGAGTCGTGTTGCTTCCTCATACATACCCTTAAGTGTTTCTTCTAAGTACTCTTTGTCAGGGTGTATCAGGTACATATCATCCATATAACGGCCGTACCGTTTAAAGCCTCTCACGATAGTTACATAGTTGTCGATTCGTGTAGGCAGGTAAACCCCAATATTCTGTGCCGTCTGATCTCCGATATTGGCTGACTTTGCCATATACTTTTCACCCGTCCGTGCTTCTTTCGGGACGTTGGCGTAATACTTGATAGAGTCAAACTTATTATCCAGGCAACGCGAATACTCTTCATCTGTCATGTATGATACATCCACCTGAAATGAGTCTACGATATTTGAGAAGAGCCACCCGGAAAATGGATCTATCTTAGGACAGATCATAGCCTTTGTAACGTCATGCCGGATATTGTCATAAAACTTTGACAGATCCACGAAAGCAATATAGCCGTCATTAGTCCTGTACTCTAACCAGTAGTTATGCAAGTCCCTCTCAAACAGTCTGCGTGAGAAGTCCACACCTTTACCTTCCTGACTGGCACCGTTGTTATAAATGATATAGGGCTGTAAGCAGGGACCCAACACCTTATCACACAAGGCGTGCCTTACTACTCTGTCACGCATCCTGTTACCGTGTATGTGTCTCTTCTTGCCTCTCTCATTCTGTTCAAACTCATTGCCCGGTAAGGTTTTATACGACTTCTCTTCAAGCTCTATTCTCAGTGCATTTAACTCTGACAAAAAGTTTGCTTCAAAGCGTTGTGGTTCCTCCTTCCATGAGCTGCTTTTCATTGAAGCCCTGAATGCCTCATACAGCACATTCATATCAGAAACTATTTCCATGTTTCCCTATATTCCCCAAACGGGGTTAAGACCCGGATAGGGCACAGTCGTAACCATACGCCATAGGCCAAGTAGTCATAGGGCACTACTCCGCTTGTGCGCTATCTTTTAGCTGTTAAGCATGGACAGCTTTTCCTTTCGTAAACATATCTCGCCTCTTTTTAGGTCTTATCTGATATGTCGAAATCCGGGCGCACGCCATTACTGTTCGACGCGCCGTTATTGTTGGCATTGCCGTTGTTGTTGACATTAGCGAAGTTCGTAGCAGATACAACATCACGAAGCCACCAGTTAGATCGGCGTTATCTCGTTCAAAAGCTGCCCTAATCAGTAACCCTGTTTTCCATCTGGGATACGACTGATATAATCCCGTTCAGTATTTGTATGATATCATTGGTTAATTCGTTACGTTTCTTTGTGCGTAAGAACCGGTTATCAGCCTGTCTTACACCCTTAAATAACGCAATCTGCTTATCAATAGCCTCCGTGAAGCGCGTGCACTTGTTGAAGTCAACGGGCAAGATCCTCACGATATCCTGTAGCTCCTGGCGTAAGATATAGCAGTTTGCGATAGCGGCGTTGATATGCTTCCTGCGTTCTATAAACTCAAAAAGTTTTGCCGCTGTTTCCGAGGGATAGATTGAATTGCCAAAAGTAAACTCTGCTTCAATATCCTGCAAAATCTTAAGAATGGCATTACACTCTTTGTCTATGTACCAATCATAAAATGCATCCGACTTTTTCTTGAACCGCGCAACTACTTCATCCACGTTATCAACTCCACAGTGTGTAGCGCGATATCTCTCAATTTTTCTTGCATACTTCTCCTGTGAAAAGCCAAAATCCAGTAACATAAACTCTGTTACTGCGTCGCGAAGTTTGTAGTATTGATGTTCTGCTTCAAAGCGTGAAGGTTTACGTCTGCTTAATGGTACACTTGACACTTTATCTATCTCCTTATCCACTATTGACCCCGCCCACGAGGGGCGGGGATTGAAGATTATTTGATTCCGAAAGCCGGGCGCACGCCAATAGTGTCCGACGCGCCGCCAGCGTAGGCACTGCCGCCGGCGCTGACAAGAGCGAAGTACGTAGCAGATACAACATCACGAAGCCACCAGTAAGATCGGTCTGTCTGTGCGACGTTCTTGCATATGATGTACGACGGATCAAGTCTGAACAATGCAAGCTGCGTCTTATTAACCGTATAAAGGTTAGGCAGGGCTGTTCCACACTTCACGTTATGGAAGATATTTGAGCCGTATACCATAATCTCACTCATAAGCTCGATATCAGCATTAACCCAAGCTCCCGCTGACTCATAGCCGTCAGTTACAGCATTCTGCATGTACTCTCTGTGCCCCAGAATGTTATCAGCACCAAACGCCGCATTAACAATGGTCTTAGCGTCTGCAAGGTTAGTTGTGCGCATTTCGGAATTGACATACGCACCTGCGGTTGTATCCACATTATCAACCTTTGCATTCATCCTCTTGTTAACCAGTGCGCTGTCCGGTACAACAACTACGTGATGATCCGTGCATACGTTACTTCCATCACCACAATTCAGCCAGTAGTCAAAGTGTGCGATACGATACTTGACACTGTTGATCTCCCAGTAGTCGCCTATATACATATCTTCAAATGTACCGGCAGCTATAGCGGTTTTTTGCGCCGCTGTAAGGGATGATCCGAGGTTCTTTCCTCTGAATATGCTGTTATGGAAGCCCGCGTTATCCTGGATGCTTACCTTATCATTCAGCGCATTGAATACGCCTGCTGACGTGATGAGCTTCTGTGAGTCCTGCGTAGGTGTAGTATCAGGTGTCTCCCACGACCCGCCTGATCCAAGATACTTGTTAATCGCTGTGGGTTTCGGTACAATACCGGCTGCACCCTCCGTGCTCTGTGTAGCCCCCGTAAATACCACATAAGCGGAAGCATTCAGTTTAGTCGGATCATGCGGTACAATTGAAAGTATCTGGTTGTTTGTGAGCTTAATGCTTATCGTGCCTGTCTCGTCATCTTTTTTGAACTGACTTACGCACGGTAAAAGCTGGATAAGCTGTGCCCACGTAATGCGATAGTTGTTGTCGCCGTCATCAACAACAAACAGATCGCTGTTGCTAAGATTGAGCTTTTCCGGCAGCTCTGAAATAGTTTTGATAGCCATTTCGTTTCTCCTCTCTTAAGAATTTTGTTTAGTGCCAAGCTAAAAGCTGGGCAGGTGATTTGAACACAAGATCGTTGCCGCTATGGTCAACAATCGTATCCGTCTTTGCTGCTGACGTTCCCCATTGGTCTACAGAACCTATAGCCTCTAAGATAGAAGCTATCTGGTCATTAACTCTTTCAAGACCTAAATCCTCTAACGTCAGATTATGAGCATTACCCTGTGTCTGCGAGTGCTCATATGCTATCTGTCCCAAGTCCCCATAGTACGCATCATTGTGAGTTGTACCTAACTTATGGAGCTGGTTGATAAGCTGGCATATACGCTTGATAACTTTGCTCTTGCCGTTGTAATAGATCTTTTCAAGGCTTGTTGTAAAATCTTCCTCACGTATTATGCTTGCTGCTTCCAGGATAGCCTCACCGACTGCTGCATAATTTGTGGTATCCATCACAAGCCGCTGTGACATACCGGATGTATCAGGATAGTCGCCCACGACAAAGTATTTGAACTGTGTTATGTACCACGTATATCCGGCATAGGTAAAGCTGCCCTGTGCCTTAGTGCTTCCCTGATCGTAAGAAGCTCTAAGCTCATCTGTGGATATAACAACGGGGCCTGTGTATCCATTTGGTAAAAATACCGTTGCGAATACGACTGCCCCGTTTCTTAATGTGTGATAGCTTCGATTGTTCAGTGTAGCTATCAGCCCTTTAACACTTTTATAATATCGTTTATCACAAAGCCAACCTTCCCCGGAATTGGCATAGGTTATATCAGCCATATAAACACCCCCTTACTCATCCACGTCTGTAAGGGTGTATATAATCCTCATAGTCTGAGCGGCTGTTTTTGTTACTACAGAACTTAGATTATTGATCGTTCCAAGATAGTTAGCCACCCATCCGTAAGCAAAGGTGTAAGCGTCGTTGTAATTATTGCAAAGCAGCTCTAACTTATCGCCGTGTTCTCTGCAATATCCCCATCTTTGCGTTTCATCACTAGTACCCGCTATATCATTCACAACATATGTACCGTCAGGATATACTATACCGTTTTCCCACTGGTTACTTGTATACCCGTAATGATAAATCACTACATATACCCCGCCCGCGTGCGGCCTTAAGTTATGTATGTTGTCAATGTAGTCGCTGCTATCTACTGCTATCAGGCGTACAGATCTCATAGAAGCAGGATTTTCCATATCTATGATAAATACGCTTTTCCGGTCAAGGCTTAACAGATATAAGTTACCGTCGCTTATATGGAAATATGCGTGATTGAAGTATTTACAATAAATACGGGTACCGCTTGAATAATATCCTAGATCAGTCTGTCCATTGTAATAGTATTCAGATCCAATCGTGAAGGTCTTATAAGCTGACTTATCATAAGAATCATCACCATAACATATAGTGAAGTATCTTATGCCTCTACCACTCTGAGGATCATCCGTACAATCTCCTCTAAGCGCATATATGTATCCGTCACCACCATCCCTGTATTGATTAGGGGAGTCAAGATATACAGTCACGCCACCGTGCACCAGTACCGACGTATCCCACGACGCTATAACCTCATAGTCATAGTTGACTGCGCTGTAATCAGCCGCGCCCATAGCGTGTATAGGCATCTTCACCTTTGCAAGTCTCATAAGGTGCGTAGTGCTGTTACCCTTAAGCATATACAGGTATTCACCGTCATATCTGATCGGTGCCCATCCTGTATCCGTCTGCGGCAAGCCGCAAGCTCTTTGAACGAATCGCGGACCATACATATACCTTAAAGGATTTCTGCCCGCATATGCGCTTGTACGTGCGACAGCCGCTATCTGTCCGTTTGCCTGGTTAGTACCAAAATCCCACACACTACGGAATCCAGTTTCGGTTTTATAACTCTCTACAGTGTTATAGGACCCGCCGTAATCATCTGTTGGATTAACTGTCTGTCCTGCGTACCCCACTAAATGAACGTCAACCGGGAAGTGGATATTATCAACATCTTCATCCAGCTCATCATCAAAAAGCATGATCCCGCCCAGCAGCTTAGTCGCAACCGGTAAACAATAATCATTCGGCGCGGCATTGTAAGACATTTCCGCGTCTATGATATAATCAATAGCGTGTGTTATTAGGTTTTCATCTTCCCTTACTTCTTCCAGCTCTCCGGTTTCTGCGTTTCTCAATTCAATCCGTGTCTTACCTTTTAACATTAAAGTACCTCCTCTGTGAATATCTCAATATTTGTGAGTGATGCTATGCTGTCAATCAGGACGGCTCTTATCATAATGTTACCCGTGAACTTTGTAGCCCATTGAGCCTGTGTGATCGCTTCCATTGTGGACTTAAACATACCGTAAACGTCCTGTGTATAATCCGGCGCAACCCAGCCGTTGTTATACGTCCACCACGTAGTACCGCTGTCAAACGACACAATATAGAATACATTAAGTCCTGAATTTATTGTTTTCACGTAAAGTATGGTTGATGCTGTTTTGTTTGGTGTCGTAACCATACCTATCTGTGATGTATTATCAAGCACCCACTTATCATCAGATACCTTAGTATTATCAAGTGTGACTTCACCCGCGTTATACGGGACAGTAAATTTATGAAGTTTGAATACGTTTCCGACTGCGCTTGTAAGAGACTTAAGGATACGACTAAATGATATCCTCTTATAATTCTGTGAGAAGGTATCACCGTTAGGCACCTGCGGTGCAACGCTTACAAGCTCATCCGTCATCTGCTTATGCATTCTGCTACTGAAATTAAACTTGTAGAAGTTATCTTCTACCTTCACAGATCCATCCCAAGCGGAATCACCGACAAGACCTGCGCCCGCGATATAGCCTCTTGCTGCCCCGGACTCTATATCAAAAGAACATCCCTCGCACGTAAGGTATACGGAAAAAACGCCTGTCAGATTGCCGGACGCATAGAAGAAATACAAAAGGTCAAGCAGCACCTCTCCGTCTGTAAATGTGTCCACCGGATAGTACTCTTTGACCTCACTATCATCCATCTTATAAGTTACTTTTATAACACCGTCGTTTTCATAACAGGACACCATATCCTCTGATATGATCTCCGTTGTATCTATCACAAGTTTGACCTGGCCGTGATAGTCTACGTGTGTTGCCTTTGTCGTTATATAGTTAAATTCAGTTATTTTTACCGTTTCGCCGTCGTCAGCATGAATGCTTCCGGCATTGATAAAGTCATAATAATACATTGCATCCTTATTATTGGACTTTGCAACCGACTTTATACTTTTCTGTACTTTAGTAAGCACATTAAGGTTAGGATCTGCGCCGGAACATTCAAGCTCCATCCCGCCCTTGATTGATATGATCTGTTTAGTGATAACGGACAGCTTACCGTCCACGGCATGATTATCCGTGAAGTTTAAAACATCTCCAACCATCAAAGCAGGATCGCAAGGCGTTGATGCTTTGAATGGTGTATACGTGAAGCTGGATAGCGCATTGAGGATATTATTAAGCACCGCGCTTCGTGTAGCGTCCAGATTGAACTGAATCAGCGGATTGCTCCCGATATCATACGTCAGTCCCCCACTGGCCCCCGTGCTATATGTCTCTTCTTCCTCCGTAACCATAAAGAACGCTGTCAGGGCTGTATAATAAGTCTCATAATCTGTAGGCTTATAATCATATCTCCAATCAGAATCTATAGTACGTACTGGCTCCATAGAGTACTGCGCGATATACAGCTTGCCGTCTACGCCTATATAAGCATACCCGCCTAAGAAGGTTGCTATATAGCTTATCAGATCCTTATAGGTGCTTATCGTGGCTTCCTCATAAGTGTATGTATCCACGCTGCCGTTTGGCATATTTGCTATTTCACTCTGAGTATTGCCAAGCTCCACATTACATGCATTACAAGCATATTGAAGCATATAGTATGGATTGCCTATAAGAGTAGATCCAAAATCTTTATTGAAACGCATCATAGCGTCATAGGCGTGGATCGAAAGCACGCCCATATCTCTTTCCGGCGGGTCCTCTATATAGAACACTCCGAGTGGTATAGTCTCCCAGCTATTTGAGTCAAGTTTAAGCATATAGAACAGCTTAACCTCTGCCCCATACAGCTCATACCTGTTTGCATCCAGGTATAAGGACAGATCAAGACCGGCCGCACAGGTCGAACCTATCTCTAAATCCTCACCCGAACTGATTTCTCGTGTTATCCTTCCCGAACCGGAATCTATATCATCCTCTGTGAAGGAATACAGCACGCCGTTTTTTGCCTTTATCTGTCCATACCAGTATGTAGTTGTGGTAGACTTTTCTATAGCCTCTAAATAATCTTCTGATACCGGATACATACACGCGCTCCTACATCTCTTCCACGTTTATCTTAAAGCCCTTATACAGCCCGCCCTCTGTAGAGTACAGCGACAGATTTTCCTGAGAATAGGTATTCTTGCCACAATACCCTTCCATAGTCTGTACCCCGTTGTCATAGTAGGTGAACTGGAATACCTTGCCTTGCATAAGATTACGCATATACTCGACCTCTGCACCCGTAAGATAATCATAGGTAAGTGATACTTTCCTTACATCTGTACGTACCCAGTCAATACGCATCTTGCCGCTCTCTACTCGACCGGAATCGGGACCTACAATGTTATCATGGTCAATCTGTACGCCGCCCTCCGACGGCACGTAAATAGGCGTGCCGTCTACGGCCCAGTATCCATTTGTATCAAGTTTCGCATATCCCATAGCTTATACCCTTATCGGACTTGCGCCCGTTCTGTTTATAGCTCTGTTATTCTCATCAACAACCGTCTGGAATAATACACGCCCATTCACGGTCGCTGTCAGGTTGATAGGTCTACCACCACTGTTAGATGATAAGAAGTCGCGGATATTTCTCACAAGCTGCACAAGCTCACTCGTTGCCTCATCCTGCACCGTGTAGCTCTCCTCCGGCATTGTTCCCGGCGCGCCTACTCTTGTCTTAGGCGGTACCACCTGTCCTACTGCTATCTGCGGGATCTCAAGACCACCCATAGCCGCAAGTGCCTCTGCGATATGATCTATGATCGACGCTATGCCGGACAGCTTATCCATAATAACGTCAAGCCTCTCTAAGTCTGCGTCCGTGGATATATCCATTTCCGCACCCTGCATACGCTGATTAAGGCTTGTTGCAATACCGCTTGCGGCATTCAGCAGGGATCTTTCACCACCCTGTAAACCGTCTGCAAGACCTTCATCCAGATAAGTACCTATCTGCATCCATACCTTAGAAGGTGAATTGATATCAAACGCGTCCTTGACTGTCCGGGTAAGGCTCTCTGCTGCGTCGCTTACCCATTCCTTAACGTGATCCCATTTTTCTTTAACACCCTCAAAAAATCCTTCAATGAGGTCCGTACCAATGGTTGACCAGTTAAGATTTTTAAGGAAGCTCTCTGCCTCTTCCATCTTGCTCTGCACGGTTGCCCTGATATTCTCAAACTGAGTTGAAGCGGTTGACTGCATTGTTTCCCAGTTTGTAAGTGCATTCTGCTTCATTGTATCAAGCGAATTTGAAACGGATGTTTTTATGTTGTTGAAATTGGTTTCAGCAGTACTTTTGATATTGTTTATGGCTGTAGAAGCATTCTGCTTCGCCTCATTCCATTTCTCCGTTACAGTCTGCTTAATATCGTTTGCGGTTGTGCTGACGTTCTGTTTTACGTCGTTCCACTTATTCTGAATATCCTGTTTGAGATTTTCCACCGTTGCCGATACCGTTTGTTTGATGTTCTCCCATTTCTGAATCGTATCAGTTTTAATGTTCTCCACCGTGGTAGCAACTGTGGTTTTGATCTCCTCCCATTTCTGAGTGATTTCCGCTTTTATTGTCTCAACCTTTTCGGACAGATCGGCTTTAATAGTCTCCCATTTTTCCGCAAGGTCGGCTTTTATGCCCTCAACCTTTTCCGAGACAATAGCTTTTATCTCTTCCCATTTTTCCATTATGGTATCTTTTATTTGGGTATAGGTTTCAAGCGTAGTTGTTTTGATCTCTTCCCACTTATCCGATATAGTCTGGAATAGTGTTCCAAGCACCTCACTAAAGAAGTCGGTTATGGTATGCCAAGCCTCGCTGATACCCTGCAAAAGTCCGGCAATAAGATTACCACCTATTTCCGCAAAGACTGTAGACGGGCTGTTAATCCCGAGCATTTCCTTCACTCCGTTAACAACCGGATCTACTATATGCTCTTTCAGCCAGGTACTTATACCCGCTAAAGCATCGCTGATACCTTTGAATAATCCCGCTATACCGTCTAATCCAATACTCTCAAAAAACTCAGCAAGTAAATTTGCTTCTCCTTCCCAAACACCTATAAGCAGATCAACAGCTCCACCTATAAGGGATACTAAGCATGCACCTAATTGAGCCATAAGTCCTATCCAGTCAATATTGGCGATCATATCCCCCAAACCTTCGATAAGTGTACTGCTTAATTCACTCCAGTCTATACCGGAAACAAATCCGGTAAGCAGTGCAAGCGCACCTATCAGCAGATCACTTACAGTCTTACCAAAATTAGCCCAATCTATCATCTTGATAGCATTAAGCAGGCTCTCTCCGAGGTTCTTGCCGAGATCTACCCAGTCCATACCTCGCACAAAACCGCCTACCAGCTTCACAAGGCCGTTGAATGCCTGCACGAATATCCCGAATAGCTTAGTAAGGTCTATGCCCTTTATAGCATTGGATAACCACGCTGCAAGATTAGATCCAAGTGTTTCCCACTCCAAGCCGGTCACGATATCATAGACAAGGCTTACAAACTTACCTATAAGCTCACCAACGACTTTGCCGTTTTCTGCCCATACGTTTACAAGCTCACCGTCTTTGTTGAATACCATACCCTTGATAAGAGTATTCAGACCGGACTCTATATTTGCAGCTATCTTATCCCACTCAACACCGTCAATGAATGCCTGGATAGCAACGTTAAGGTCGTGTAGCCCTAACATAAACGCATACGCCAGTGATTGTAAGTCGATATCAGCAAAGATCCCGTTAAAGATCTCTGCTAACCCTGCGCCTAACGTACTGCACGTTCTCTCTATCGTTTCAAAGAAGTTTGCAAGGGCTGTAATAAGACCGTTGCCCGCAAGTTTGATCGTTTCCCTCACGTCAGCAAAGTCAAATGCTTCTACAAACGCATTCCACAACGTACCCGCCCAAACACCAAACTGCGCAAAGTTAAATTCCTTAAGGAATGCAAGGGCAAAATCAAACGCCGTATTGAATGCCTGCGCTATGGTGGTACCCAAACTGCGCGCAAGGTGAAGGTTTGCGAACACGCCGTTAAGGAACTGTGCAATAGCTGTACCGGCTTTTCTTGCACCTTCCTGAATGGAATCCCACGGGATAGAATCAAGCGCGTCAGCAAATTTCTCTGCCCACTCAAAGCCTTTCTGAAACCAGTCAATATCATCCGGCCATAGATCCTTAACAGGCACCTCTGTCCATGAGGGACCGGAAGCACCTGCGCCGCCTCCCCCGCCACCGGACGAATCTTCCTGCTTATTTTGACGGGTAAGCTCATCCCATCCGTACAGCTCCGCATTAAACTTTTTCTGTTCCTTTGCCGCCTTGCCTGCGCCGCCTGCTGCACTTTTAAGGCTGTCAGCATAAGACTGTGTACCCTTAGTTGCAACCGCAACTGTACTCTTGCCGCCCAGCTTCGCAAACAAAGCACTTAAGGCTGTAATAACTGAATTGATAAGCGACAGGATACGTGTAAGCACCGGCTCAACTGCTGTGATAATACCCGCCACAAGGGAAGCCACCTGCGCGCCTATCTGTGCGCCTGTATTCTTTATGTTAGACATTGCCTGATTGAAAGCAGATGAGTATTCAGCAAATTTCTGTATACCTTCCTGGAAGCTCTTGTAAACTTCCGACATAATTGCGTTCTTAACTCTCTGCGCTAACAATGTCCTGAAGCTCGTCAGACCTCGAATAAGGCCGTTAATGGGGTTGATGCCATTTCCTGTAGCCCTGTTAAAATTAAAGAGTCCTGCGACCGCTCTGCGCGCCGCTCCGCCTATTGCACGTAAGCCCGCTCCGAGTCTCTGAACGGTTGCCGTGAATGCATGAACAACTGCGTTGCCCATAGCTCTTCCCATTCTGCCCAGCGCGGATGTAATACCATTGAAAGCGTGTGCCGCTCTCTGGCCTGCACTTATCACTGCACCTAAACGCGGTTCAAGGGCAGCTAACTGTCCGGCAATATTCTGATATTCAGCCGTATCAGATCCGAGTGTGAAAGCACGTCCGGTCGCTTCTAATTCCTGTATACGTCCCTGGAAGTCGTTAAGCCTCTGTGTGGCCTGTTCTATAGCCTGCACTATCCCTCTAAAAGTTTCACTTTCATCACCTATACCCGCCTCGCTAAGTCTGTTACGCGCTGCAATCAAATCTTCTAATGACTGCTGCGCCTCGTTAACTATTTCCTGATAAGTGGTAAACTCTTCGGTTGGGGTTCTTACCTCTGCAAGTGCCGCAAGCCTGTCACGCAATTCCTGTACTCTGCGTGCAACTATGCCGACGCTATCATTGAACCTTAATACCTGCCCCTCCGAATTGAAGCCTATACGTGCCTGTGTGCCCAGTCGTGTAAGCTGATCTCCGAGTGAAATTATAGTGCGCTCTATGCTGCTGTATTCTGTGTTGACGTTGCGCGGAGCCGTGCTCATACGCTGTGTAGCCTCTGCCGCCGCATTTGCACTCTGCGCTATCTGCTGATTTGTGGTCACAGCTTCCTGACCGGACTGTGACACTGCCTGATTTGCACTTACAGCATTATTGGATAAATTCTGTAAGGATTGTGTGACGCTGTTTAAGCCTGCGGACATATTCTGTCCTATATTCTCAACGGACTGCTGGAGGCTTTTAATGGCTTGAAGCAGCTTATCAGATCCCTGTTCAAAACCGCTGTTATCAAGCTCAGTATTAAACCGCAAAGAACCGTCATAACTGTCAGCCATCTTCGCTACCTCCTCCCCTTTGTTCTTCCAAAATATCATCAAATATACTGTCTAACCTGTCCTTGCCGCGTTTCACGGTCTTAGGCGGGTCAACAGAACATAATAGCCTGTTATTGTTCCAGAACTCTTTTTCATGTTTCTCGAATTTCTTACCGCGCGCCCGTTTCTGACGTAAGGTAAGGATATAGCCCCACGTACTTTCGGGATCTATGTTCTGGAAGCAGCCCAGGAAAGTCCACCAATGCATATATTGAAGTGCTCTTACCTCTGTTCCCGCTATCTTATTGATAGCCGGAAATAAAAGCATTTCATCTTTTTCCCAATTTATAACCCGCGGACTTGGCCTGTCCTCGTGTTCCCCGTTTTCGATAAAAAGGTTTGCCTGTTTGATTGCTTCCTCATAATCGTCAGACGGGATTTTAAAAAAATCTTCACCGTATAAACGGCGCATACAGATATAAACCTTTTCGCTGTCCGTCAGCTCTTTATCTGTATACGCCGTTATGATCCTTAAAACGTTCCGATAATCGGTCTGTATGTTATATTGCTTCCCCGCCACCTGTAGGGAAGTTGGTAATAGTCCCAGCATTATCTGTTACCTCCGCTGTAGGCTGCTGTGGAAGATCATCAAGATACTTCTCTGTCCTTATCTGTACCTTTTCAGCCTCTTTTACAACGTTCTCTGAAATGATATCGCCTATCAGGGATATAATTGTTTCACAGAAAAATACACCGTTAACGGATGAAAAGGGATTACGCTTCTCAAAGATCTTCTCTGCTTCCTCCATATCAAACAGATAATTTATCTGCTTATACAGCTCAACCTCTACCTGCTTGATAACCTTCCATTCATCATCCAGCTTTGCTGTACCGTCATTCTCAATACTTAACTGCTTAAGCGGTTCAACGATATCCGGCAATGCTCTGATAACGTCGTTGTACCGGTCAATTATTGAGAAGTCGCCCGGACGCACATATATAGTGCATATAGGCTTGCCAAACTTATTCTCAATCGGTATCGCTCTGGTACCGTCGTCCACTACTCCCTTAATGCTGCCATCAATATTTACTATCTTAGATAACTCTGCCATTTCCTTTTTCCTCCTAAAACAAAAGAGCTGACACCTTTACAGATGCCAGCTCTATATCATTGTGCGTGTCAGCCCGAACTGCGCTCGTAATAGGTCTTACCTGTTACGCAAGTTGTATCAGTCGTGCTCATGTATGTACCTGTGCCGTACTTCTCATACCATCCCTCGCTTGCAGGATTGTCGCCACTCTCAGGCGTAACTGCGCTGTAGGTGTATGTTGCTGCTGCGGATACACTCACAGCCCGTGTAGCCTTCGTGTAAACAACGCTTTTCTGCGTCTGCGCGCCTACGGGGTTAACCGTGAACGGTATGCCCAGACCTGCGGTATCACCACCGGTTGACTGCGGTACAATGTATGCCTGACGCATATATCCTGTACCACTCATAGTGCCTGCGGATGCATTGACGGTATCAAAGATAACTTCAAGGAAGTATCCAAGAATATCTGTGTCACCGTATTTTTCCTGCATAGCAGCAGCCGCCAGCTTCTCATAAAGCGGAGATGACGGATCTGCGTAGTAAGGATCTGTCTCAACCTCTGACTCATATCCCGAATGCTTAAAGGTTGACTCTCCAAGCACATTCTTACTGGTTTCAGTATCAGGATTGAGTGCCTTTGACAGATCATCATTGTCACGTCCTAAAGCCTCCCAGTTTGAACTATCAAAGGAAGCAAAGAACATAAGTCTGTTACGATCTAATTTAGCCATCTTTTACACCTCCTTAGGTTATAGTCACTGCCCTGGTTGACTTAGTGTATGAAACGGATACCGTTGTCTGTGATCCGACAGGGTTAATGGTAAAAGGAATACCCAGACCTGCGGTATCACCACCGGTTGACTGCGGTACAATATAAGCGTCGCGCTTATAACCCGTGCCGCTCATGGTATCGCCGTTAACGGTTGAGAAGATAACTTCTACAAAATAACCCTTGATATCATCATCACCGTACTTTTCCTGCATAGCAGCAGCAATCAGCTTTTCATACAGTGCGGATGACGGGTCTGCGTAGTAGGGATCAACCTCTATTTCAGGCTCATAGCCAGAATGCTTAAAGGTTGACTCACCCAGCACGTTCTTCGACGTTTCCGTATCCGGGTTAAGTGCCTTAGACAGATCATCATTATCACGTCCAAGAACTTCCCAGTTGGTCCCGTTGAAGGATGCAAAAAACATCAATCTGTTACGATCAAGTTTCGCCATAACCTTTTATCCTCCTACTATTGATTTATTCTGTATCGCACCGCAATTTGGATCTGATATTTAGCGATTGAGCTGCCGACCTCTGCCGGATATGCTGTAAGCGTGGGCAGGATAGAAAGTACTTTGCCATTCTCCATTGTCGGAAAATTCCCGGTGTTGTTTTGCTGGATGATCCAAGTAATAATGTCCTGATACCACCCAAGCACCGAAAGATTTTGTTCAACGTCAGCTCCATAGTTTTCTTTGGATGCGAAAATATAGTTTTCTGTTTGAATATCCGTAAGGACTCTTTCACCCAGCACGTTCTCACGATAGTTAAGTGTTGACGGGCTTGAATAGATAGCATACTCAACCGCTTTTTCAGAAATATGGTTAACGCCAAAACGATTTTTTGCAACAATGTCTGTGCACGTCCTGAACCATATCCTTAACTGCTCAATGTTGTTCACCGTTGCCATATCTACCCTCTCCCTCTTGCCACTCTTCTTGCCAGTGCTAAGATATCATTCATATGGTCTGCTTTCATACGTTCAAACCAGAATGAACCGGCAAGCGGATTGTACGTGGTCTTGTACTTTATCTTATTCCCTGTAGGCTGCTTAGTTACACCCTTCTTTGAAAAGAATCCCTCAACGTTTCCTTCCTCATCCTTTATCGGGATGTTGGGACCGTAAACGTTGCCATAGTACATATAATGCGCGTAAGGTCCTGCATACTCCACGACTCCTGATCCGACCCGTGTAGCCGCATAAGCCGATTTTGCAAGCGTGCCTGTTTCCATAGGGCAATATGGTAAGCAGTAGTCTATCACTGCTTCATCTATCGCCTGCTGTACTCTTCCACCTTCCTGTAATCCGAACTCAGCCATTATAGCTTCCTTAGAGTGTGCGGGTATGAAATCCTGCATTTCGACTGTTAAGCGCATTACTTACCAACCACCTTCCAGTGCGGGGACCGTCCTCTGCGGTCATCCGTTACGCCCAGGATTGTTACTATTTCGCCGTAAGCCTCTTGTAGATCCGAGGGTTTTAAGCTCTGCCCCGCCTGCGGTACAACCGCGCCCTTAACAATGATATCTCCATTGCCAAGCGTGAATGCCTTTGTGTGGTCACTACTCTCATACGCTTTTGGTGTTACGTAACTCTTCCCGGAAAAATCCGCGTCCGTGGGGATACGGATTGTAAATTTATTTGCTGCCAGCAAACCAGTTTCTTCTACGTTGGATGTTATCTCGCTGAACCATGACACACCTTTTATAACAGTCGGATAGTAAACGTCATATCCGGTGTTACTATCCCATTGCTTATTGAATACTGTTATAGTCTCATCACATAATTTCATACGTCCAATCCTCTGTAGAGTAACGGTACATCATTGTCATCCATGACACCATAGAGCATTTCAGTTATGGTCGCATTCATCTTTTTGTCAAGGACAGATATCTGTTCTGACGCGCTTCCATAACTCTCTGAATAACCATCATTATTAAAAGATGAAAGCAGCGGGTTGTCTGCTATTGCATCCACACCCGCTGTCTGATTCACCTTGATTAAGGACATTATGCACAGCTTTACCTCTTCCGGCACGACAGCCATTGCAGCTACCCTTGTGTCCGTTAAGTAGTCTATGCGTTTCTGCGCCCTAAATTCTGCTAAGTTAAAATCGCTCTGTGATAATGTACCGCCGTAAGCCTGGTATTCGGCATACGTAAGGTATTTATCCATATGCGACACCTCCCATCAGGGAATTAGCCGCGTGAAATGATCCTTGCGATCGCGATAGCCTTACCGTCAATGTAAGCTCTTGCGCTATCAGCCTGACCGTTGTTGACAAGCTCCCAGTTAGCTCCTATTTCAAGCTCTGCGTCTGTAGGTGAAGCGGAAGCCATAGAGTACTTAGTGAAGTTTATACCGTAAGGTGCAAAGCACTTCCTCTGACGGCTGTAAAGAATATCCTCACCACCGTTTGTCTTAGGGTCACGATCCATCTCGTAAGGAACCTTTGCGCCACAGTCTGTGTACTCAATAGTACCGTCGCCAAGTACATATGTGGTGTAGAGGTTGTATGCTTCCTCGATAGGCTCTGTCTTAACCGTAAGTGCGATAGTACCTGCGGTTGAAGTGATGCTGACAGTAGGCTTGTTGCCATAGTGACCGGTCTTTTCGGTAAGAGTTACCTTTGCGCCGGATACAGCAGTGCTGTAGATTGCACTTGCAACTGCGTCTGCGTCAATAGCGTCCTTAAGAGCTGACGCTGCTGCGTTCTTAGAAGCTCCGCTGGTTGCGTCAAGTGTAAGAGTTACACCTGCACAGTTAATAACGTCGTCTGCTGCTACAGTGCCGCCGATTGCTACCTCATAAACACCTGCGGTTGCAGGAACGTTCTGTACCGGCATACCGTCGTCAATGAGAACCAGTCTGCCGTTCAGTGTAGCCATAGCAGCATCCCTCTCCATACCATTCTCATCATTGTACTTAGCGTAAATGAGGATCTTAAGGTTTTCAAGGTTAGTTGCAACTACCGAATGCATGATTGCAAGGCTGAACTTGCTCTTGTTGTCGCCACAAGCCTTCTGCATAGCGTTGTTGAAGGATATAGCGTCTACCATACCAAGTGCGCCCTGTGCGTTTGTCTCCTCAGATACGTCGTTCGTATGAGACTCTACGAATGCTGCACCTGCGGTATCGTTCATCTTGAACACACCATTAAGGATATGGATAAGAGTTGCCTGGTCTATCTCGCTCCAGTACTCCGAAACCTGGTTTGCTACGTTTTCCATGAAATCAGTACCGCCTGCGATATCATAAGAGAAATCTCTCTCAGTCCAACCGTTTGAACGACCTACAACAACACGGCTGTGGGTGTAAGTATCAGTGCTCTTAGGGCTGATATTTGTTGAGCCGTCATAGTTGGTAGGCTGACTGCCTGAAATCAGACCGAAAAGAGGTGTGGTGATGTAGTTACCACCTACCTGGTCATCCATAGCGGACTTAAGATCCGGC